>NZ_JABEMG010000076.1 GCF_013004695.1 Promicromonospora citrea | reverse complement strand
GGTCCTCGCCGTGGTCGTCGGCGTGCCCGCGCCGACCGACGCGCACGGCACCTCGCCGCCCGGCAACCAGCGGCGGTTCTGGGCGCGGATGAACCCCGGGCTCGCCGAGCAGCTCGCCGACGTCGGGCAGACCGTCGCCGTCGAGAACGACGCCAACCTCGCCGCCGTCGCGGAGTGGACCATCGGCGCGGGCGCAGGCCTGTCGTCGTTCGCGACCCTGCTCTCGGGCGAGCGGTTCGGCGCCGGGCTCATCGTCGACGGCACCCTGCTGCGCGGGCAGGGCGGCGGCGCGGGCGAGATGCGGCTGCTCGACCTCGTCGAGGGCGTCGGGTCGGCGGACGGCCTGGGGCACGTCGCGCGCGAGCTCGTGCGCCGCGCGGCCGACGCGGGCGAGCTGCCCGCCGGGTCGCCCCTACGCGGCCAGGACCCGGCAGCGCTCGACGCCGCCGACGTGTTCGCGGCGGCCCAGGCGGGCGACGCCGTCGCGACGTCGATCGTCGAGCAGCTCGCCGACCGGCTGGCGCGCGTGTGCGCCGTCATCGCGTCGCTCCTCGACGTCGAGCGCATCGTGGTCGGCGGCGCGCTGTCCCCCGCGCTGGGCCCGGTGGTCGCCGCGGCGACCGAGCGCCTGCCGTCCTACATCCACCCGCCGGTGCCCACCGTCGTCGCCTCGGAGCTGGGCTCCGACGGCGTGCACGTCGGGGCCGTGCGGCGGGCACTGGCCCTCGTGCGGGCGAACCCGTTCGACTTCGAGCTCGTCCGCGAGGCCGCCGCGCGGGGTTGAGCGTCAGCCCGTCGGCTCCCCGAGGGCCGCGAGCTCCGCCACGCAGTCCCGCCCGCGCGCGAGCTGCTCCCGGTAGTGCGCGATCTCGCCACGGACGACGTCCTGGTCCGCCCGCAGCTGCGCCGCTCGAAGGTGTACGGTCGCAGGTCCTCGCCGGGCCCGAAGGCCGCGAATCCGGTGGTCTCACGCATGTCAGCGACGCTAGGAGCCGGAGCGCGCTCCAGCGCAAGTGCGGCGAGCCGCTCGCCGGAGCGGGAGGTCCGCCGAGCGTGGTGCGTCGAGCAGGCGACGCCCACCGCCGGCTCAGACCACCGCCACGTTCCGCTCCGGGTCCGTGATCCGCTCCATGAGCGTGACCGCGGCGCGCCGACTGAGCAGGCGCGACATGGCGGCAGCCCGGCGGTTCTGCCCGCCGTCGATCGCGCTCGGGCCCGGGTTGCGCGCGGCGAGGTGGGCGAACGCCGTCGCGACCACGTCCTCCGGCTGCCGCTTGCGCGCGCCGGCCGTCGCGTCCTCCGTGCCCACGACGTCGTTGAACTCGGTGGCCGTGGCGCCGGGCGAGAGCGCGAACACGGTCAGGCCGGTGTGCCGCAGCTCGGCCCAGAGCGCCTCCGTGAAGCTCAGCACGAACGCCTTGGCACCTCCGTAGACGGCCATGCGCGGGGTGGGCGCGTAGGCGGCCATGCTCGCGACGTTGACGAGGAACCCGTCCCCCGCGGCGAGCAGGTCGGGCAGGAAGGCGTGCGCGATCTGGACGGGGGCCGCGACGTCGACGGCGATCTCCCGGGCGAGACGCTCCGGGTCCTCGTCGCGGAACGGCCCCCACGTACCGAAGCCCGCGTTGTTGACGAGGCTCGTGACCGTCACCCCGTGCGCGGCGACGGCTTCCCGGAGGTCGGCGCCGACGGTCGGGACGGACAGGTCGAACGGCACGACCGTGACGCCGACGGCGTGCCGGGCGCGGAGCTCGGCCGCGAGCGCCTCGAGCCGGTCGGCGCGGCGGGCGACGAGCACGAGGTCGGCGCCGCGCGCGGCGAGCCCGGTCGCGAACACGCGCCCGATGCCGGAGCTGGCGCCCGTGAGGAGGACGGTCTGGGTCGGGTAGTCGATAGCCATGTGGACACTGTATGCCTACCTGTCACTCGGTGCCAAGTAGGCATCGTAGGATGAGTCCGTGGCCACAGCATGGGACCGGCAGCGCGCCGCGCTGCGCGAGGAGATCACCGAGACGGCGCGCACGCTCTTCGTCGAGAAGGGGTTCGACGCGACGACGGTCGACGAGATCGCCCAGGCCGTCGGCATCTCGCGGCGCTCGTTCTTCCGCTACTTCGGCACCAAGGAGGACGTCGTGCTCGGCGACCTCACCGGGCGCGCCGACGCCCTCGCGCGTGCGCTGGCGGCGCGCCCGGCGGACGAGGACCCGTGGACGGCGCTGCGCACCGCGATGCTCGACTCGCGCAGCGAGACCTTCACCGACGTGCGCTCCGACCTCGCGATCACGCGCATGATGCGGGACACGCCCTCGCTGCGGGCGCGGAAGTTCGAGAAGCGCCAGTACTGGAGCGAGGTGCTGACCCCGCTGGTCGCCGAGCGGATCACCGAAGGCGACGCGACGGTGCGCGCCGCCGCCGTCGTCGCGGCCGTGCTGGCGTGCGTCGACATCGCCTCGGACGTGTGGGCCGAGTCCGGCGGGACCGCGGACATCGTGGCCGTCTACGACGAGGCGGTCGCGGCGCTGCGCGACTGACCGCGGCGCCTCAGCCCTGGGGCGCGGCGCCGCGGAGCGCCTGGTCGACGAGCCGGGGGACGAGGGTCTCGTCGAAGGGCTCGCGCAGCACGAGCAGGCGGTGGTAGCACACGCCCCAGAGCTGGTCGACGAGGAGGTGGAGGTCGGCGTCCGCGCGCAGCTGACCCTTCCGCTGCGCGGTCCGCAGCCGCTCCAGGCCGAGGTCGCGCCGCGGCCGGGCGTAGCCCTCGACCCACGCCGCGGCGACGTGCGGGTCGGTCTGCGCGGCACCGACGATCTGGGACACCGGTACGCCGGCGCCGTCGCGGGTCATGAGCCGCACGAAGGCCGTGAGCTGCGAGACGAGGTCGGCGCGGAGGTCACCCGTGTCGGGGAACGCCAGCACCGGCGCGCTCCGGGCGAAGTACGCCTCGGCGGCGAGCGCCCCCGGCGACGGCCACCACTTGTAGAGCGTGACCTTGCTCGACCCCGCCTCCCGGGCCACGCGGTCGAACGTCACGGCGGGCAGACCCTCCTCCAGGAGCAGCCGGCCCGTCGCGGCGAGCACCGCGGCGCGCACCTCTCCCGCCGGCCTGCGGCCCCTGCCCCGTCGAGCACTGACGCCCTGCTCGCTCATCGACGCTCCTTCTCCTCGATGTGAACCTCTTGTACATTTTCGAGGGCCTCGTTAATGTACATGTTGTTCACATCGTAGCGAGGTTCGCCAGGAGCACACCATGAGACCGCACCCCCTCTCCCCTCGGGCGCGCGGCGCCGCGCGGGCCACCGCTGCCCTGCTGGGCCTCGCCGTCGCGGGCGGCCTGGCCGGCTGCACGCCGGCGACGACCGGCGAGACCCCCGACCCGCGCGTCGTGACCTCGGCGCCCACGGACCCCGGGACCGCCGTCGCCACGCTCGGCGAGCCGGAGGAGCTGACCACCGGGCTCGAGGCGCCCTGGGGGCTGACCTTCCTGCCCGACGGGTCAGCCCTCGTGTCGGAACGGATCAGCGGCCGCATCCTGCACGTCGCGGCCGACGGCGGCCCCGCGCGCGAGGTCGGCGTCGTGCCCGACGTCGCCGTCTCCTCCGAGGGCGGTCTGCTCGGCATCGTCGCCTCCCCCGACTTCGCGCAGGACCGCACGGTGTACGCGTCGGTGTCCGGGCGGGACGAGAACCGGGTCGTCGCACTCACGGTCGCCGAGGACCTCGGCTCCCTGGCGGTGGACCGCGTGCTGCTCGACGGCATCCTGACCGCCGACCGGCACCACGGCGGCCGCCTCGCCGTCGGCCCGGACGGGCACCTGTGGATCGGCACCGGCGACGCCTTCGAGCCGGAGAACGCCGCGGACGACGACTCGCTCAACGGCAAGGTCCTGCGCATCGCGACCGACGGCTCGATCCCGGAGGACAACCCGGCGGACTCGCCGATCTACTCCGGCGGGCACCGGAACGTGCAGGGCATCACGTTCGGGCCGGACGGCACCCCCTACGCGTCGGAGCTCGGCCACCGCACGTGGGACGAGGTGAACGTGCTGCGCCCCGGCGAGGACTACGGCTGGCCCGAGACCGAGGGCGTCGCCGGCGACACGGGCGTGCCGCCGATCGCGACCATCCACCCCGACGACGCCAGTCCGTCCGGCGTGGCCTACGCCGCCGGGTCGCTGTGGATCGGCGCGCTGGGCGGGCAGCGCCTCTGGCAGCTCCCGGTCGACGGCCCCGCGGCGACCGCGGACCCGATCGAGCACCTCGCCGGCACGTACGGCCGCATCCGCACCGTCGAGGTCGCACCCGACGGCGCGCTGTGGCTGGTCACGTCGAACACCGACCGCGCGACGTGGGGCGGCACCGACCCCCGACCGGGCGACGACCGCATCCTGCGGGTCGAGGTGGCGGAGCCCGGCGAGAGGTAGCAGGAGGAGCGGTGGAGCGTACAGGGAGCGAGCCCTGCCCGCGGGCTGACGGCCCGCGGGCAGGGCTCCGGTGGTCAGGACGTCACGCGACGTCCCCGGTGCCGCGCCACCACCATCGCGGCGGCGCCGAGCAGGATCAGCAGCGCCGCTCCCCCGGCGAGTCACCCGACGTCGGCACCCGTCATCGCCAGCGGAGGCGTGCTCGCCGCCCCCGGACCGGGCGGGGTCCCGGGGCCGGACGGCGGGGTCCCCGGAGTGGTCGGCGGTGCGCACGCCTCCGCGCTGTCGGTCAGGTCGTTGTGCGCGATGCCCGCCGTGTTCGCGAACCCGCCCGCGTCGTCCGACCCGGGCTCAGGGCACGTGAACGTGGACTCGTCGGCGGCGTCGTCGTCGACGGTGGCGGTCACCTCGACCCGGTACGTGTGGGTGGTTCCCGCACGCAGGGCGCGCTCCAGCCCGACACGCGGACCATGACCGGCGAGCTCGTGCTGCGCGCCGAGGCGAAGCTGCTGCTGGCACCGGGACGGGCACGCGCGTGCTGCACCTCGCGGAGCAGCACCCGGACGTCGAGTCGCTCACCCTGAGCGCTGCCAATCGGTGCCGTGGTGGGCGCGCCGGGCTGCGTGCCGCCACCTCGCAGGGTGACGTCCTGGATGATCAGCGGGATGTCATCGACACCGTAGTCAGACGGCAGGCCCGTCCGGGTGTCGTCGTCGATCAGGAAGAGCCCGGCCATTCCTCGGCCGACCTGGAGCTCGGTCTGTCCGTGGGGGTGCGGGTGGTACCAGAGCGTGGCCGCTGGTTGATCGATCTGCCAGGCTGCCGTCCACGTGGACTTCGGGTGGATGCACTGGTGCGGTGTACCGTCCTGGCTCGCGGGCAGGATCATGCCGTGCCAGTGGGCCGTGGTCGCCATGGTGAGGTCGTTGGTCACGCGGATGCGTACAGGTTCACCGCGTGCGGCTCGGATCGTCGGACCGAGGTAGGTCCCGTTGAACCCCATCGTGGAGAACCGGACTCCCGGGACGAGTTCCGTATCGCCCGCCTGTGCGGTGAGGTGGAAGACACGTTCGCCGTTGACGATCTCCGAATCCAGCAACGGTGGGATCTGCAAGGGCGTCGTGAACGACAGCCCTGATCCTTGTGATCGGCCTTCGGTGAGCCAGTATCCGCCCCCGCCGACCACCCCGATCACCCCGGCCACGCCGAGGCCGAGCAGCATCGTTCGTCGGCTGATCCGGATCGCAGGAGGCTCGCCCGTTGCAGGGGTGAGGTCCGTGCTCACGGGTGAGTGCGTGTTCGTGCGGTGTGCGAGCAGGCATGGACGAGCGCGGGCGTGAGGTCAGTGGCGAGATCGTTGGGGTCGCGGAGCGACTCGATGGTGCCGAGTTGTTCAAGGACCGGGAGTCGCTCCGTCCTGTTCGCCGTGAGCTCATACCGCGGCCGTTCTTCGCCGCCAAATACCACTGCGATCCTCCCCACGGGGCCTGTCACCGAATGGCGACCTGATGTCATTGTCGAACCTGTCGGGATGCCCGGCGCCGCGCCCGCCTCCTCACCATGGGTTCAGCTTTGCCGGGCACGGCGCTCCGCGGCGATCATGACCTGGGTCGCGTACGTGTCCAGCGCTGCTGCGATCCGCCTCAGGGTGGCCAGTGAGACGCTGAGGTTCCCGGACTCGTACTTCGCGATCGTGTCCAGGGGCTCACCGACAAGGTCCGCGAGCTGCTGCTGGGTCATGTTCCGCGCGGCACGCTGCTCGCCGATCTCCTGCGCGAGTGCGCGCGCCATGGTCTGGCCGTCGAAGCGCGGTGGGTCGACCAAGGTTCCTGCGATGCTCGCGAGCTCTGCCGAGACCCGCGCCGGCGAGTCGGCCGTCAGGGCAGCCAGGGTCGAGACGAGGTCGACACCGAGGGGTATCTCCCCGGTGAGCTGGTCCAGGACGTAGTCGATCGGCCGGCCCATGTGGTCGGCGATCTGCTGGGCAACGATGCCGTTCCGTGCCAGGTACTCACGGGCGGCGAAGGCGAGGTCGGGCACGACGCTTCCCCGTTGCGGGTGGTGTGGCATCAGCGTCGTCTTCGAGCTGGGGGATGTCGGTGCCCTGGCCGGCGCGGTGGACGTGGGAGCGGGCGTGGGTGACGGCGTCGTCCAGGGTGGTGAACAGGTGGTTCTCGTGGCGTAGCTCGTCCAGCACACCGACGGTGGTCATCAGCTTGCGGTGCCGGGGTTGGACGCCCTTGACCAGGACGGTGATGCCGTGCTGTTCGAGCGTCGTGATGAGGTCGGCGAGGGCCTTCGCGCCGGTGGCGTCGACCATGCCGAGCTGGGACAGGCGCAGGATGACGGCCAGGACGTTCTCACGCACGGAGGTGTCGGTGACCTCGGTCAGGATCCGGTCGGACGCACCGAAGAACATGGGTCCGTCCAGCCGGAACAGCGCGATGTGCTCGTCGCCCTCGTGTGCGACGCCGGGCAGCGGGTCACGGTGCACTGCTGAGGCGCGGGCCACGCGCCGCAGCGCGAAGAACGCCGCGACGACCAGCCCGATCTGCACCGCCTCGATCAGGTCGAACCCGACGGTGATCACGGCCGTGACGACGAACGTGGCAGCATCAGACCGGGTTGAGCGCAGCACCGCGCGGATCGTGCCCGCGCCGATCATCCGGAACGCGGTCACCATGAGCACCCCGGCCAGCGCGGCCAGCGGGATACGGCCCACCGGTCCGGTGGCGATGTAGATCACAGCGAGGATGACCACCGCGTGAATGACAGCGGCCAGCCGGGTCCGGGCGCCGGAGCGCACGTTCACGGCCGTGCGCGCGATCGCGCCGGTCGCCGGCATCCCGCCGAACAGGCCGGACGCGACCGACGCCAGGCCTTGCCCGACCAGCTCCCGGTCGGGGTGGTAGACGCTCCCGCCGGGTGCCATCGACGCCGCCACCCGTGCGGACAGCAGCGACTCGATCGCGGCTAGCGCCGCGATCGCGACCGCCGCGCCCAGCAGCTCCCCGAGCGCTGTGGCGCTGACGCCGGGCAGCACCGGGACGGGCAGGGTGTCGGGCAGTGCCCCGATCCGGGCGACGGGCGCCCCGGTGGTCTCGGCGAGCACCGTGGCCAGCACGACGGCGACCAGGGAGGCGGGGATCGCGGCGTGCAGGCGGGGCAGGGCAAGCATGAGGACGGCGACCAGCGCCACGATCGCCAGCGACCACAGCGTGGTGCCGTCCAGGGCCAGAGCGTCGAGGGCACCTGCCGCGTCGCCGACCGCGCGGACCGCGGTGACCAGGGTGTTGCCGCCGACGGCCGCGTCCTGCCCAAGTGCGGCGGGGACCTGCTGCAGGAAGATGATCGCGGCGATCCCGAGCGTGAAGCCCTCCACGACCGGCCACGGGATGAACGTGACCACCCGCCCGAGCCGCAACAGTCCAGCGGCCAGGACGATCAGCCCGCCGAGCAGGGTCACCAGGGCGACCGACGGCAGCCCGTACGCAGCGACGATCGGCGCCAGGACCACGGCCATGGCACCGGTCGGGCCGGAGACCTGGAACCGGGACCCGCCGAACACCGCAGCGACCGCGCCCGCGATCACGGCGGTCACCAGGCCGGCAGCCGGACCCACGCCCGAGCTGACGCCGAACGCGAGGGCCAGCGGCAACGCGACCACCCCGACGGTCAGCCCGGCAAGCAGATCAGCCCCCATCGACCGGGGACGCAGGTCGTAGTCATCCGCCCGGGGCAGCAGGTCACGCACGTTCAGCCGGACCAGCACCTCACGAACCGTCACTTCGCCGCCTTACCGATCGGATCCGACGTGGCCAGGGCCGCTTCGAGGACAGCCCGGGCACTGGCCCCGGGCAGGGCCGGCAGCTGCTGCGCGACGGCGAGCCGGCCGTCATCGGCGTCGTGACCAGCAAGACGTCGCAGCAGGAACGCCCGCGCGACGACGAGCAGGTCCGCGACCAACGGCTCTGTCAGCCGGTACACCACGACGTTGCCCGAACGGGACGAGTCCACGACCCCCGCGCGCTTGAGGACCGCCAGGTGCTGGGAGAGCGCGGAGGGTTCAGCGCCTGTGACGTCCAGGAGAAGAGAGACCGGCGCGGCCAGCTCCGGGTCGGCCGCGATCACTTCCAGCACCCGGATCCGGACCGGATGGGCCAGGGCTTTGAACAGGTCTGCCTTGATCGTGTACAGGGGCTGCGTATCCACACCATGACTTTAGCAGTTGCTGAAACCATTCGACTCGGGCCAGTGACTCCTCGGCGCCGGAGCCTTCGTCTTGCGCATCGGGTTGTCCCGCAACGCGTCATGGATCACCGCACGGTCCAGAACCTGGTTCACCGCGCTGCGCACCTGCGACGCGGTCGTCACCAGGTCGAACTTGCCGTCCTTGCCGCGCTCGACGATCGAGTCCAGCAGCCCCTGACACACCGCCGGAGTCAGCTCGTTCAGGCGCCGCTTGCCGAGCTTCGGCGCCGCGTGGTTCCCCAGCAGCCGCTCGTACTCGTCGATCGTCTGCGGCCGGATCAGCGGACGCGGCCACGTCGCCCGCACCCGCATCTCGTTCACCCACTCACGGCACGCCAGCCCGAACTTCGAGGACGGCGTCAGCGACTCCGACCCCTTCGGCGCGTTGAGACGTTCGGTGATGCCCTCCTGCACCCGCAGGCGCGCCGCATCCCGGTTCGGCGCGCTCCGCGACACGGAGGTGTAGTCGCCGTCCAGCAGGCGCAGGCGCGCCCGCCCGCGCCAGGCGCCCGCGCTCGTCTCCTTCAGGAAGATCTCGCCGTGCTCGCCCGGCCTCAGCATCTGCTTCCCCATGGCGGATCACCACCCTGACCCGTCGGCGTCGGCGTGACCGGCGTCGTCCATCCGGTCGGCTCGCTCAGCCAGCCACGCGCGCACATCGAGCTCGGCGAACAGCAGGTGCCGCCCCACCCGGTACGCGCGCGGACCACGCCCGCTCTTGCGCCACGTGTGCACCGTGGCCGGCGTCGTGCGCAGGAACGCGCACAGCTCGTCCAGCGTCCACAGGGGCGCGCTGCGGTCCATCGGCCCCTCGGGTGAGTGCGTCGTGCTCATGCCGCCCAGGTGTGCCTGGCGTCCCTGGCCGCGAGGGCCACCGTGGGCAATCGTGGCCAACGGTCGGCACCCCAACCGTGTCACGAACCGTGTCATCGTCATCGCATCGTCCTTAATGTCCGATGCCCTGCGAGCCCTCGTGAGGGAACGAGAAAGGCCGCTGATCTGCGGATCAGCGGCCTTTCACTGGGTGGAGCTAGGGGGATTCGAACCCCCGACCTTCTCATTGCGAACGAGACGCGCTACCAACTGCGCCATAGCCCCTTGGACTTGCAGAAGAGTAGCACTTCACCGCCGGTCCCCTGCAACTCGATGGCGTGTCGCACGGATCACCCCGCGGCTCGGCGTCGGGCCAGGATCTCCTCGAGCGGCGTGGCCAGGGTCTCGGACTTCATGCGCGGCGGCTCGCCCCGCAGCAGCTCGTCACCGGCGTCCGGCTCCGCGGCAGGCGCAGCGTCGTCCGCGGTCATGTGCGTGCGCACCGGGATGGACGGCGGCATGGCGTTCGCCGAGGCCGGGAGCGGCGCGGGCGTGCGCGGCGGCGCCGCCGGCTTGGTCACGTAGGTCGGCAGTGGCACGGGGACCGGGTCCCAAGCCCGCCCGCTCGGCGTCGCGTCGACGTCCTCGACCGGGGCCGGCGACTCCTCGGCGGCAGGCTCGGGTGCCTCCACCTCGATCACGCGCGGCTCCGTCGGCCCGTCGAGGATCTCGTCGAGCGCGTCCTTGCGGGTCACCCGAGGGATCGCCTGCGTCTCGGTGCTCGAGCCGTGCGTCGCCAGCCCCCGGACCTGGGCACGGTTGCGCGGCGCGTACGGGCCGCCGTTCGCCAGGGCCCGGGCCTGCGTCGCCCGCTGGCGCGCGGCGCGCACGCTCTCCTGCCACCGCGCGTCCGCCCGGCGTGCGGCGCGGGCAGCGCGACGCCCGAGGAAGAGCACGAACAGCAGCATGCCGGACACGGCCGCGGAGGCACCCCAGTGCAACGTCCCGAGGCCGGTGAACGTCCACGCGACGACGCTGCACACGAGCAGGAACGCCGAGACGATGAGGCGACGGCGCGCTCGCGCCGCCCGTCGGGCCCGCCGCTCCACGCGACGGATGCGCTCCGCCGTCAACGGCCGGCCGCGGACCATGATCTGCAGCGGGTAGCCCTTCGGGGTCGGGTGGGCGACGCGCGGCACACCCTGCGTGCTACCCCGCGGCTTGCCGTCCGTGACCATCGCCCCTCCTTTCCTGCCGGAACCGCTCATCGCGACGATGCGCAGCCCCACCGAGAACCTGTCGGCCACCCGTGAGTCGCCCAGATCTGTCCGCCGACGCACGAGGGTCGGCATCCAGTAGCCCAGCCACAGGACGAACAGCGCC
Source organism: Promicromonospora citrea (assembly GCF_013004695.1). Lineage (GTDB taxonomy): Bacteria > Actinomycetota > Actinomycetes > Actinomycetales > Cellulomonadaceae > Promicromonospora > Promicromonospora citrea. The sequence goes on along the minus strand of NZ_JABEMG010000076.1, from coordinate 13,123 downwards.
ACGGCTGTGAGTCCTGCGGTCGATTCCACGACACGACGTTAGGCGAGCATTCACGAGGCCCGCCGCACCACGCACGGCGTGTCCCGGCGTCAGAGCGAGTCGCGCACGCGCTGCCAGCGCGCCAGCAGACCGGCCGGGACCTCTTCCGCGGTGATCGCGAACGTCCGGTGGTCACGCCACTGGCCCTGGATGTGCAGGAACCGCTCGCGCACCCCCTCGTCGCGCAGGCCGAGCTTCTCGACCACCCGGAGGCTCGGCTTGTTCTCCGGCCGGATGTTGATCTCGATGCGGTGCAGACCGAGGAAGAAGGCGTAGTCCGTGGCCATCGCGACCGCGGTCGGGATGACCCCGCGCCCCGCGACGTGCTCGCTGACCCAGTACCCGATGCTCGCGGAGCACATCGAGCCCCACGTGATCGAGGAGACCGTCAGCTGTCCCACGAGCTCGCCGTCGAGCTCGACGCCGAACGGCAGCGAGGTGCCGGCCCGGGCCTGCGACGACAGCGAGCGCACGTACTCCCCGAACGTCGACGCGATGTACCGGTTCGCGCCGGGCGCCGTCGCCTCCCAGCGTTCGAGCCAGGCTGCGTTCTGCGCCCGCAGACGGGCCCAGTCGGTCGCGTCCCGACGCCGCAGCGGGCGCAGCACGACCGCTCCGGCCGGCGTGTCCTCACGCAGCGTCACCGGCCATGGCTTGGCCACCGTCCACCCCTTCGCAAACTTTCCCGCGGCGCCTTCCGGCACCTCCGACCTGCTCGACGGCATTCTCGTTCGCCCCTCGCCACGTCCTACGGCGTATCGCCGTGCTGGAGAGGGTCTACCACGCCCGGTGGTCACTGACCCGTCGAGCGGCCGCTGGGCCATGTTCTCGCCTTCTTCGTGCGCTGTTCGTAACAATCCAGTCTCGGAGTCTTGGCACAATAGCGGTCATGAGCGGCATCTCCGTCCCGACGCCACAGCCGTACCCCGTGCACCCGGGGATGGAGACCGCCGACGCCAAGGAGGAGCTGCGCCGCGCGATCCGCGCCCAGCGCGGCCACCGGACGGCCCGCCAGCGCGCGCAGGCCGCCGAGGCGTTCGCCGACGTCATCGAGACCATCCCCGAGGTCCGCGACGCCGGCTGCGTCGCCGCGTACGCCGCGCGCAGCGCCGAGCCGGGCATGCTGCCGCTGCTGGAACGCCTCTCGGGTCGCGGCGTCCGCGTGCTTCTCCCCGTGCTCGGCGCGGGCCTCGCCCGCGACTGGGCCGACTACACGGGCCCCGACGACCTCCTCGAGCGCGCCCCGGGCCGCCCGCCGGAACCCGGCGGCCCCACCCTGGGCACGGACGCCATCAAGCTCGCCGACGTCGTCCTGGCGCCGGCCCTCGCCGTCGACTCGCGCGGGGTGCGGCTCGGCCAGGGCGGCGGCTGGTACGACCGCGCCCTGACGCACCTGCGTCCGGGCGCCAAGGTGGTCGCCGTCGTCTTCCCCGAAGAGGTGTACGACGCCGCGGACCGCCCCCTTCCGATCGAGGAGCACGACATCCGCGTGCACGCCGTCGCGACGACGACCGACTGGCGCCTGCTGGGCTGAGCCCACGACGGGACGACGCGGGCCGGGCAGGTCGACCCGCCCGACCCGCCGCCGTCACGGCGTGAGGATCAGCTCGTCCTGCTGGGCCTGCGTCACCGCGTCGGCGCTGAACGGCCACGGGAAGGTCTCCCCCGTCGCCCAGGCCTCGAGCTGGTCGTCGTAGTGGGGCGACGCCGGGTGCGCCGACGTACCGGTCACGACGACCCACGTCGAGGCGTCGAGGTCGGCGAGGTCGACCACCATGCGCATCGACGGACCGCTGGTCACGTCGAAGCTGCCGCTCGAGGCGTCCCAGGCGGTGGCGTTGACGATGGACGAGCCGCCGCCGACCTTCGTCGGGGCCGGGTTCACGTACAGCGAGACGGGCGCGGGGACGGCGGGGCCGCCGAGCACCAGGTGCTCCAGCTTGAGCTGGTGCAGCGTGCCCCACTCCCAGTCGCTCGTGTCCTTCCCGAGCTCGACCGTGAGGTCCTGCCGCGCGCTGGTCAGAGCCTCGCTGAGCACCTGGTCACGGCTCTCCACCACGGCGACGGTCGACTTGTCGTCCCAGAACTCGTCGTTCGGGTCGTCGAGCATGCCCTGGATGACGGCGAGCCAGCGGCTGCCGCCGTCGGGCCACATGGCCTCGGGCAGCTCGTCGTTGAAGGTGATCTGCAGCAGGTTCCGCCACACCGCGGCGAAGTAGGCCGCCGCCGCCGAGTCGGCGGTCATGGTGCGGTCCCAGTCTGCCAGCAGGTCCTGACCGTCCGACTCGTAGCCCTCCGGCAGGTCGACCTCGAGCAGCACGGGCACCAGCGTGTCGGCGAACACGCTCCACTGGTCCATCTGGATCTCCGACATGTCGGCCGCTGTGAGCTTGCGGCCCTCGGCGATCCGCTCGGTGAGCAGCGTCCGGATGCGCTCCGACCGGTACCCGTAGTCCCAGTCCCGGGTGAGGAACGGGCCGTTGCCGCCGGGCAGCACCGCCTGGTTCGCCGCGACGACGAAGCCCTCCTTCGGGTCCAGCACGCTCGGCATCTGCTCGGCCGGCACGAAGCCCGTCCAGTCGTACCGGGCGTCCCAGCCGGGGCGCGGCCACGAGCCGTCCGACTCCACGGCACCGGGCACGCTCGCGCGCACCGGGATCTTGCCGGGCGCCTGGTAGCCGATGTGCCCGTCCGTCGTGGCGAACACGATGTTCTGCGCGGGCACCTCGAACAGCGCGGCGGCGGCCTTCATGTCCTGCGGCGTGCGCGCCCGGTTCATGGCGAACACGGCGTCGGCGGTGCGGCCGGGCTGGAGCGCCGTCCACTGCAGCGAGATCTCGTACTGGCCCAGCGCGGTACCCGTCTCCGTGGGTGAGCCGCGCACGGCGTCCATCTCGGCCTCGCCCATGACCGAGGAGATGATCGGCCCGTGCACGGTGCGCCGGACCTCCAGGTCGACGGGGCTGCCGCCGTCGACGCGGATGACCTCGGTCTCCGTCTCCATGGGCACCCACTCGTCCGCGCCGCGCAGGTAGGTGTCGTTGCGGACGCGCTCGATGAAGAAGTCCGTGACGTCGGCGCCCATGTTGGTCAGGCCCCAGGCGATGTCGGCGTTGTGGCCGATGATCACGCCGGGGAACCCGGAGAACGAGAAGCCCGAGACGTCGAACGGGCACTCCTCGCCGACCTGGTTGCAGTGCAGGCCCACCTGCGCCCAGATGCCGGGCGCCGCGAGATCCAGGTGCGGGTCGTTCGCGAGCAGCGGCCGGCCGGACTCCGTGAACTGCCCGGAGACGGCCCACGAGTTCGACCCCGTGCCCTCACCGCGCGCGATCTGCACCGGCACGGTGTCCAGCGCGCGCTGGGCCGACGCCATGGCCTCGGCCAGCTCGGGGCTGCCGTAGACCTCCTGCGTGGCCGACGCGTTCTCGGCGCCCTGGGCCGGCGGCGTCGCCTGGTCGGCGCTCACCTCGGCGGGGTCGAGGATCGGGGCGTTGCCGGTGCCCGAGAACGCGGGGAACAGCTCGGCCACGCGCGACGCGTCACCGAGGGTGCTGTACGCCAGCGCCCGGTCCAGCTCGTCCTCGTAGTTGCCGCGCAGGTCCCAGGCCATGGCCTTGAGCCAGGCGAGCGAGTCGATCGGGTCCCACGGTTCGGGTTCGTTCACCTCGACGCTGACGTCGAGCACCGTGTACTCGACGGCGGTCTCGCCGGGGCTGCGGTCGGCGAGGTAGGCGTTCACGCCGTCGGCGTAGGCCTGCAGATACTGCCGCGTCGTGTCGTCGAGGAGGTTGAACTCCTCCTCGGCCACGTGCCGCCACCCGAACGTGCGGATCACCTTGTCCGCGGAGATCGCGTCCTCGTTGTTGCCCACCAGCTCGGCCAGGCGGCCCGCGGTCACGTGCCTGCGGTAGTCCATCTCGAAGAAGCGGTCCTGCGCGTGCACGTAGCCCTGCGCGCGGAACAGGTCCTCGGCCGAGTCGGCGTAGATCTGCGGCACGCCCTGTGCGTCCCGGCTCACCCGCACGTCGGCGGCGAGCCCCTCGAGCTGGACCTCGCCGGACAGCTCCGGCAGCGGGCGGCGCGCGGTGAGCAGCCCGAAGGTGGTCAGCGCGACCAGGGCCAGCACGAGCACCACCGCGGTGCCCACCAGGAACTGGCGGACCATGGTCGTACGGGTCCGACGGCGGCGGGGCTTCGGGGCGTCGGAGGAAGCGGTCTCGGCGGGCTCGACAGGCTCGGCGGATGTGGTCGCGGACACGCAGTGGAGACTACCGCCCGCCCCAGACATTGAGTGAACGCGCCGGGTCCGGCGCCATGGTGCGCCGCGGGACTATCCGGCGCCGTCGGACGGTTAGTATTGGCACTCGGAAACCCCGAGTGCCAGGCCCTGCACCGGCGAGCGCGCCGCTCCCCCTGCCGGCCTGACGTCCCAGAGGAGTGCACGTGCCCACCTATGCGTACCGGTGTGCCGACTGCGGCCACGCCTTCGACATCCACCAGGAGTTCAGCGACGAGTCGCTGACCGTCTGCCCCGAGTGCCAGGGCAAGCTCCGGAAGGTCTTCAGCTCCGTGGGCGTCACCTTCAAGGGCTCCGGTTTCTACCGCACCGACTCCCGCAGCACCTCGACCAGCAGCACGGTGAAGGCCGGCGGCTCGGACTCCGGGTCGTCCTCGTCCTCGTCGTCGAACGGCTCGTCGAGCGGTTCGTCGAGCTCGTCGAGCTCGTCGTCGGGCAGCGGCTCCAAGGCCGCCTCCGCCTGATCAGAGCGGGACGGGAGGCCGCCCTCGCGGGGGCACCGTGCTGCGAGCACGACCACAGCCGGCCTCGTGCCGCGGTTGTGCACAGGCCGCCCGGGGCGGTCGACGGCGGCCGGTCTCGCCGACCTAGCGTCGTCGGCATGGGACCTCTCGACACCCTCGAACCGACGGACCGGCACCGTTCCCCCGGACGCTCGGCGGCCGACGCGCACGCGTCCGCCACGCCCGCGTCGGGCGCCCCGGACCCGTGGGCCGGCACGGTCGGCGTCGTCGGACCCGACGGCTGGGCGGGCGCGGGCCGTGACGAGCCGCCACACCGCTCCGCTCTCCCGTGGGACGTCCGGGGTGCGTCCGGCAGCCCCGGGCAGAGCGCTGCGACGCGGCCGGACCGCCGCCCCCGTCCTCTCCCGCCCGCAGTGCGGCACGCGCGGATCCTCCTGTGGCGCCGCCGCCACCTCCTCGCCGCACTCCTGCTCGGCCTCGCCACCACGCTCGCCGTGCAGCTCCTGTGGCCGCCGCCCCCGCCCACCGTCGACGTCGCCGTCACCGCGCGTGCAGTCGCCGCTGGAACCCAGCTGACCAGGGACGACGTCGTTCTCCGCGCCGTCGCCGCCGACATCGTGCCGCCGGGCGCCGCACGCAGCCTGCGCGGTCTGCTCGGACGCGCCGCCGTGGTCGGGCTCCCTGCGGGCGCGCCGCTGCACACCGCCCTCGTCTCGGACGACGGTGTCTCCGCCGCGGCCCCGCGCGGCACCGTCGTCGTCCCGGTCCGCCTGTCCGACGACGCCGTCGCCGCCCTCCTGCGTCCGGGCGACCGGGTGGACCTGCTGGCGGGCACGACATCCGGCGTCGACCCCGCGACCGACCCGCAGTACCTGGCGCGGGATGCCCTCGTGCTCCCGGTGCCGGCCGGCCGTGCCCCGGAGGCGTCGAGCGGGCTGCTGGGTCCCGCCGCCGAGGCGGACCGCCCCGTCACGCTGGTCGCGGTCCATCCCGACGAGGCGCCAGGACTCTCCGCGGTCTCGGGCTGGGGGTCGGTCGCGGCAGTGCTGGTTCCGTGAACCGCAACCCGCGACAATCGCGACCCCTCGGTGCATAGTGGCCCACAAAGGCTCGACAATTCTGCGGAATGTCCCGTTCGAGATGCGGTGCCTTCCAACGAACCGGAGAATCCATGACCGGGCCGGTCCCGACGGCTCGGACCACTCGTGAACCAGGGCAGGGGAAACACAATGCTTCAGGGATTCAAGGAATTCATCACCCGCGGGAACGTGCTCGATCTCGCGGTGGCGGTCGTCATCGGCGCGGCATTCTCCGCGGTGGTCAACGGCCTCGTGGACGGCTTCATCATGCCGCTCATCAGCTGGCTCGTCGGGGCGCCCGACTTCTCGGGTCTCTCGTTCGAGGTGCCCAACTGGCAGGGCGAGACGACCGTCTTCCCGTACGGTCTCTTCGTGCAGGCCGTCATCATGTTCCTGCTCATCGCGGCCGCCATCTACTTCTTCGTGATCGTGCCGATCAACAAGCTCCAGTCGCTGCGCAAGAAGCCCGAGGAGGTCGTCGAGGAGGCCGCGGCCGAGGAGGTCGTGCTGCTCACCGAGATCCGCGACCTGCTGCGCGCCCAGAGCGCCGGTGCGGGCACCCGCACCGGCACGACGCCCCCGCCGGTCGGCTGAGCACCAGCCGCTGACCCACGCCGCGGTGTCCGCCCTCAGCGTCGAGGGCGGGCACCGCGCGCCGTCAGCCGCACCGTCAGCCGCGCCCGTCAGCCCCAGTGCGGCGGCACGTCCCGCCGTAGCTGCTCGTCGTTGGACCCGTGCCCGCTGTCCGCGGCCGGCGCCCCGTCGAGACCCTCGCCCCAACCGGTCGGCCGCTCGTCGGCGCTCACGCCGAGCACGCTCTCGCGCTCCGTCCCGCGCCGCACGACCCGGCGGTGCTTCCGCCGACGAGGCGCGGCGGCGCCGTCGTGCGGAGTGCCCTGGGGAGTGCCCTGGTCGTCAGGTCCGCCCCCGGCCATCCGGCCGGGATCCGGCCCAGCCTCCTGCTCATCGCTCACGTTCGCATTGTCCCGCGCCCGGGATCCGCCGCGAGCACGCGACCCGGCACGGAGCTCGGGGCCGAGCCACCTGACTACCTCGCCAGGTGACTACCTCGGCGTTCGGGTCAGTCGTCCAGGACCTGGGGGACCACCGGGTCCGCAGCCGGGGGCACTCCGCCGGTCTGGCCCACGCGGGCGTCACGGACCGCGAGGACCACGCGCCGCACGCGCTCGGCCTCGGCGTCGGGGTCGAGGAACGCGGCCGCCGACCAGACCTGCGCGACGACCCAGCCGAGCCGTTCGAGGCGCTCGGCGAGCTGCCGGTCCCGCACGCGGATCGACGGCTCGGCGACGTAGGCGGCGTCGTCGGTGAGCACGGCCACGAGGAGCTCGCCCGGCAGGTCGGGGTGGCCCACCGCGAGCGGGATGCGGTCGCCGCCGGGGAGGCCGTAGTCGGTCTCGACCACGAGGCCCGAGCGCCAGAGCCGCTCGCCCAGGTCCACGACGAGGCGGTCGACCGACCGCGCGACGTCCACGCCGTTGCCGATCTCGACCTGGTCGGCGAGCCCCGACCGCTCCTGCGCGAACGAGAGCACGCTCGCGAGCAGCTGGGGGCCCGGTCCGCGCAGGCGCTCGGGGTCGAGGTCGGACGCGGGGAAGCAGGACACGACGTGCAGCCGCTTGCGGGCGGCCCCCAGGGCACCGAGCAGCATCGCGTCGCCACCCGCCTCGCCCAGCACGCCGAACCGGTGCAGCACGCGGCCGTGCGGCGTGCGGCCGAAGCCGAGCGTCAGCACGATCGTGTCGCGGCCGAGCCCGGCCACGCCCGTGACGTCAGCGACCACGACCGGCTCCGGCCGCGACCCGGCGAAGAACGGGGCGAGCGCCGGGTTCGCGCGCACCTCGGCGAGCAGCCGCTCCCGGATCCGGTCCGCGTGCGCCGCCGTCACGGTCACGATGCCGAAGGTCTCCTCGGGCCGGGTCATCGCGTGCTCGATCGCGAGGTCGACGACCCGCTCGACCTCGGCCGTCGTCGACTCGACGGTGCCGGAGACCGGGTCCGGCATGCCCGACCCGTCCACGAGCGAGAAGTGCACGAGCGCCTCCGTGCGCGGCAGCGGCGCCGGGCGGAGGATGCCCTCGTAGCCGTGCTCCGCGAGCAGCGCCGTGAGCCGCGGGTCCCGGCGGGCGGGCTCGGGCTGGAGCGTGACGCGCGGCAGCAGCCGCGCGATCTCCCGCACCGCCGTGCCCGACGCCGAGCGCGGGTCGCCCACCACCACGATCTGCCGGCCGCGGGCCAGCGCGGGCACGACCACCTCGAGCGGCACGTGCTGCACCGCGTCGAGGATCACGAGGTCGGCGCTGGGCTCGGGCGGCAGCAGGTGCGGCACCATCGTCGGCGTGGAGACCCACGTGGGTCGCAGCCGGCGGACGGTCGAGGCGTGCTTGGTCACCAGGTCGCGCATCGAGGAGATGTCGCCCTCGACGAGCTCGGCGTAGAGGGCCTCGGCGTCGTCCCGCTCCTCGCGCATCGCTGCGCCGAGGTGGGCCCGCACCGCGGCCCGCACCGGGGCGGACAGCGACGCGACGTGCCGCCGGTCGAGCTCGCGGAACCGCCCGGCGAGGGCGTCGAGGCCGGCACCGTCCTGACCGGCGAGGTCCGGCTCCGTGGCGAGGATCTGCTCGAACACCGACGACCACCAGGCGAGCTCCAGCTCCGGGCCGACGAGGTCCTCCTCGACGCGACGCTCCTCGAGGTCGTCCACGAGCGGGCCGAGGCCCGTCGCGCGCAGGCGGCGCAGCACGGCGGTCCGCTCGGGCAGCTGGGTCAGGGCCTCCCGCGTCTCGGAGAGGGACGCCAACCGCTGGACCATCGCGAACAGGTCGAGGTCGAGCAGGTCGCCGCCCGCCTGCGACCCGCGCAGCACCGGCTCGAGCGCCTCGAGGTCGATGCGCACGGCCTCGTACGTCTCCTCGACCGCCGCGAGGCCCTCCGGCAGGGTCGGCCAGCCGCCGCGCGGGCACTGCTCCTGCCACACCTCGCGCTGGCGCTGCACCTCGACGAGCGCGGCGTGCATGTCCGGCACGCGCACACCCGGCCGCACCATCTCGCGCGCCCGCCGCTTCAGCCGGCGCCGGGTCAGCCAGCCCATCTCGACGCCCTGCTCCGCGCGCTGCCTGCGCGACGCCGTGGCCTGCACCATGTCCGCCGCGGTGCGCTCGAACACCATCGGCTGGAAGACGTCGAGCGTGCCGCGCATGCCGCCGAGCATCGCGAGCTGCTCGCCCCACTGCCGCGCCGTCGTCGCCTGGACCAGACCCGTCACGCGCGCGACGTACTCGATCTGCTCGCGCAGCTTCGGCAGCGTGTGCTCGGCGAGGCGGGTCACGCGGGCCAGGGTGGCGCGGGCGTCGTCGTCAGTGAGGATGTGCGCGCCGAACCACGGGCTGGACGACGCCGTGAGCGTGAACGCCCCGAGCTCGGCCGCGCGCCGCAGGTCGGCCGCGACCTGGGCCCGGCGCCCGGCGTCGAGCGCGAGCACCTCCTCGGCCCCCAGCCGCACCCGCGTGGCCGGGGCGGGGCGCTCGGACGTGAGCCGCGCCAGGGCCTGCAGGGCGTCGTACGCGGACACGCCCCACGGCGCGCGCACGCGGTGCAGCGCCTCGATGTACCCGGCGAGCTGGGCGCGCGACCCGATGAGCGCGTCGCGCACGCGCGCCACCTCGTCGACGTCGATCCGCTCCTGTGCCGGTGCCATCGCCTCGAGCAGGCGGCGGGCCGTGAGGGCGCGCCAGGCCGGGACCGGCGCGATGTCGAGCAGCAGCCCGCCCAGGCCGAGCGACTCCAGCCGCGCGGCCAGGGCGTCGGCGGCCCGGCGGTGGCCCGGCACGTACAGCACGGACCGCCCGCTCGCGTTCGCCTCGGCGACGACGGCGGCCAGCGTCCCCGCGACGTCCGACCCGACCGGCGCGTCCACGAAGAGGTGGCTGCCGGTCGTGAGCGCGTCGACGACGCGCCGCTGGTGCGGGTCCAGGTCGCCGACGCCGCGCTCGTGCGCCGGGTCGGCGTCGCCGACCCGGGGCTCGGGCAGCCCGGCCGCGTCGAGCGCACGCACCGACGCGTCGACACCGGCGAGCGCGGAGACCACCTCGTGGCCGCCGAGCGTGGGGGCGAGCTCGTCGAGGTCGTCGACGAGCACCTGGCCCGGGTGCACGAACGTGCCGACGAGCACGCTGCGGTCGAGCTGGAAGTCGCCGAGCACGGCCGACCCGAGGCTCGCGACGCGCTCGAGCACGTCGGTCGGGTTGAAGCCGGCGAGCGTGAACGTCGCCTTCGCGAGCGCGGTGGCGTCGAGCAGGGCACCGTTGTCGCGGAGCGTCCGTGCGACCACCGGGTTGATCTCGGCGGCGGTGTCGAGCGTGATGTCGAAGTCCGCCTCGCCGTCGTTGCGCGGCGTGAGCGTGACGGGCCGCAGGATGACGGGCGCGCGGACCACGCGCGGGCCGGCGTCCTCGCCCTCGGGCTGCGCGGGCCGCCCGGACGGCATCGTGAGCGTGACGACGGGCACCGAGCCGGTGAGGGCGGGCGCGTCGTCGGGGCTGTCGGCCGAGCCCTGGTCGTGCTGGGGCGCGCTCGCCGGACCGAGCACCCGCGTGATGGCCTCCATGTCGTCGGCCCGGCCCGCTGCGCCGCCGGGGCGCTCGGTCCAGGTGGCGACGCCGATCGCGAGATAGGTCGGTGAGAGCCCGTAGCGCTGCGCGTGCTCCGCGGACCGCGCGGCGACGGCGCGGGCCCGGCGGCGTGCGGCCGGCAGCGCACCGGCCTCGCGGACGAGGTTGGACAGGCGGGTCGGCCGCCCCGCGAAGAGCTGGGCGATGCCGGACGGGTGGGCGGAGGACAGGTCGATGACCGCCTCGCCGAGCAGCCCGACGTCCGCCAGCGACGACCCTCCGGCCAGCTGGACGAGCCCGGCGCGCCAGCGCGCGACGGACTCGGACAGGGGGTCCCTGGGGCCCTGTTCCGTGGACCCCGGAGCCTCCGACGGGACCGGCTCGAGGGCCGGGTCCACGTTCTCGTCCTGCAGCGCGGCCGAGAGCTCCTCGGACAGGTCTGCCGAGCTCTCGGGAGCGGCTGCGGTCTGGCGGCGTGCAGCGTTCACCCCAGCACGCTAACCGCGCGGCGTGGACGAACTCCGGACGCCACGCCGCACGCCGCGCCGGACCTCGCGGGGCACGGTGGGCCCGAGAGCGCACAGGGCGGGCCGTGAGCGGCGCCGGGCGGAGCGCCGGGCGGAATGCAAGAGCCCCTCCGGCAGGGGGTCCGAAGGGGCTTCGCAGACGGGCCGAAGCCCGACGGGTGATGACGATGCGCACCGCGCAGGGGGCGGGCGATGCGCACCGTCTTGTGAGAGTCTGCACCTGTTCCAGGCCGACGTCAACACCGACTCGGACGATTGTCCAACTCTTCGTGGCGCGATGTAGAAAACGTTGTCGAGATCACTCCCGACAAGGGACGGCACGGGAGATCTTCCCCGTCGTTCCACCGTTCTCCGGTGCTGCCGACCGGTCCGCGGCAGCGCACCCCCACGGCACCCGCAGCCGCCGGCGGGCCGGTGATCGGCGTCGGGATATCACCCTCCGGAAAAATAGCCGCGCGCCCCCGCGGGCCACGTCCCCGAGACGTCAGGGATCGTCGAAAAAAGGCTCGACACGCCCTCCTAGACTTGACCGTTTGTGAGCGCACTCGTCGAGACCGTCTTCCCGCGCCGGTTGGGCCGGCCGTTCCGCTGGCTCGTCTCGGCGTCCTGGACGAGCAACATCGGCGACGGCATCGCGATCGCCGCCGGGCCGCTCCTCGTCGCCTCGCAGACGGACAGTGCCTTCCTCGTCGCCCTCGCCGCGATGCTCGAGCGCCTGCCCTGGCTCGTGTTCGGCCTCTGGGCCGGCGTGCTCGCGGACCGGCTGGACCGGCGCGCGGTCGTCGTCGTCGCCAACCTCGTCCGCGCGGTCGTCATCGCGCTGCTGGTCGGGTTCATCGCCACGGGGTCGGTGTCCATCGCCGTCGTGCTGGTCGCGATGTTCCTCTGGGGCACGGCCGAGGTGTTCGCCGACACCACCCAGCAGACCCTCCTGCCCATGCTCGTCGAGCCGAAGGACCTCGGCACCGGCAACCAGCGCCTCCAGGCCGGGTTCCTCACGGCGAACCAGTTCGTGGGCCCGCCGGTCGGCGCGTTCCTCTTCGCCGCAGGCATGGTGTGGCCGTTCGTGGTCCAGGTGGTCGCCGTCGCCCTCGCCGTCGTGCTGGTCTCGCGCGTGCGCCTGCCCGACGTCGAGCCCCGCGCCGAGCGGACCCACGTGCGGCAGGACATGGCCGAGGGCTTCCGCTGGATCTGGCACCACAAGCCCGTGCGCACGCTGGCGCTCGTCATCCTCACGTTCAACGTCACGTGGGCGGCGCCGGGCGCGATCCTCGTCAAGTACGCCCTCGACCACCTGCACATGAGCGAGGTCCAGTACGGCCTGCTCACCACGGCCGGCGCGGTCGGCGGCATCCTCGGCACCGTCGCGTACGGCTGGCTCGAACGCCATGTCGCCCTGGCCACCCTCATGCGCATCTGCCTCACGCTCGAGGTGCTCTACCACGCGGCCTTCGCGTTGGCGTCGACCGCGTGGGTGGCGCTCCTGATCATGGGCGTCTTCGGGGTGTACGCGTTCGTGTGGGGCACGCTGTCGACGACCGTGCGCCAGCGCGCCGTGCCGCGCGAGTTCCAGGGGCGGGTCGGCTCGATCTACATGATCTGCGTGTTCGGCGGCATCGCCCTCGGGCAGCTGCTCGGCGGCGTGATCGCCGAGCACTGGGGGCTCGTGGCGCCCTGGTGGTTCGCGTGCGCGGGCGCCGGCCTCACGCTGGCCCTCGTGTGGCGGTCGCTGACGAACATCGCGCACGCGGGCGCGGTCCACGAGGCCTGAGGCCGGCACCCGGCACCCGGCACCGGGACGGGACGGGCGACCGAGGTCAGCGGCGCGCCACGATCGGGATCGAGCCCGTCTCGGTGAACTCCCGCATGCGCTTGCGGACGGTCGACTCGCTGACGCCGACCTCCTCCGCGATCTGCCGGTACGTGCGGCCCTTCGCACGCAGGTCGATCATGCGCTCCGCCGCGCGGGTGCCGAGCTGGGTGTCGCGGCGCGGGGTGCGGCGGGGCGGGAGCGCCTCGCGCACGTTGGCCGTTGCGCGGTCGGCGGCCTGGACCGGGTCGGCCGGGCGGCCGTCCTCCTCGGCCC
>NZ_JABEMG010000075.1 GCF_013004695.1 Promicromonospora citrea | reverse complement strand
CCCCCTGGCCTCCCCGGGCGCGTGAGCAGGTTCTCCACGCTGGCGAGCGCCGCGCTGCTCGTCACCGTCGTCACCCTCGCCAGCCGCGTCGTCGGGTTCGGCCGCTGGCTCGCCCAGGGCTACTGGCTCGGGTCGGACGGCGTCGGTACCGTCTTCAACTCCGCCAACCAGCTCCCGAACCTGCTGTTCGAGGTCGCGGCGGGCGGCGCCCTGGCCGGCGCCGTCGTGCCGCTGCTGGCCGGGCCGCTCGGGCGGGCGCTCGCCGGGGGAACGCAGCAGGACGCCGACGCCGCCCGCGCCCAGACGTCCCGCAGCGCCTCGGCCCTGCTCGGCTGGACGCTCGTCGTGCTCGTGCCGCTCGCCGGCGTCATGGCGCTGCTGGCCCGCCCGATCATCGGCCTGACGGGACTCGAGGACCCGGTGCACGTCGACGTCGCCACCGGGTTCCTGCGCGTGTTCGCGGTCCAGGTGCCGCTCTACGGTCTCGCCGTCGTGCTGGGCGGCATCCTGCAGGCGCACAAGCGGTTCTTCTGGCCGGCGTTCGCTCCGCTCGTCTCGAGCCTCGTCGTCATCGCGGTGTACGCGGTGTTCGGGGCGCTGGCGCACGGCGACCAGCAGCGGGTCGCCGACCTGTCCGGGCAGGCGCTCGGCTGGCTGGCCTGGGGCACCACCGTGGGCGTGCTGTTCCTCGCGCTGCCGCTCGTCGTGCCCGTGTGGCGCACGGGCCTGCGGCTACGGCCCACCCTGCGCTTCCCCGGCGACGAGGGCTCTCGCGCCGCGCGCCTGGCGTTCGCCGGCGTCGGGGCGCTCGTGGCGCAGCAGCTGTCGGTGTTCCTCACGCTGCGCGCCGCCAACGCGGCGGGCGGAGACGGCACGCTGTCGGTCTACCTGTACGCGCAGCAGGTGTACCTGCTGCCGTACGCGGTGCTCGCCTTCCCGATCGCGACCAGCGCCTTCCCGCACTTCGCCGAGCACGCCTCCGCCGGGCGCATCGACGAGCTGCGCGCGCTGGTGGCGCGCACGACCCGCACGCTGCTGCTCGTGACGTCGCTCGGCGTCGCGGCGCTGGTCGCCGCCGCGCCGTTCGTGGAGCGGGTGTTCGACCTCATCGTGCGCGGCGACGCGCCCGGGATGGCCGTGGGCCTCATCGCGCTGGCGCCGGGCCTGGTCGGGTTCGCACTGATCCTGCACCTGTCGCGGGCGCTGTACGCGGTCGACCGGGGGCGTGCCGCCGTCGTGGCGACCGCGAGCGGGTGGGGCGTGACGGCGCTCGGGGCCGCGCTGACGCCGCTGCTGTTCCGCGGCCGTGAGCAGGGCGGCGGCTGCAACGCGCTCCTGTGCGCCCCGGACCTGCTGCGCACCGAGGTGATGGCAGTGCTCGGCGTGGTCGGCACGGCGGGCATGGTCGTGGCGGGTCTGGGGCTGCTGCTCGGCGTGCGCAGGCACCTGGGGCCCGGCGCGCTGACCGGCGTGTGGCGGGCCCTGGGCGCCCTGGTCGTCGCGACCGCCGTCGGGGCGGCGGCGGGTCTCTGGCTGACGTCCCTCGGGCCGGCCGGGCGACGGTCGTTCGGCTGGTTCTCCGGCGGGCCGCTCGCGAGCCGCCCCGAGGTCGAGTTCGACGGTGTCGCGTTCGCCACGAACCTCGGTCTCGGCCTCGGCGTCGGCCTGGCGGCTGCGGTCGTCGCCCTCGCGCTGGCCGTGCTGCTCGACCGCGACCTGCGCGCCTCCGCGCGCGTCCTGCTCAGGAAGTTCTCTTGAGAGGCTCGACTTAGCGAGCGTCCGGGAGCGGACAGGAGCACACTCGACGGGACCCGCCCCGACGACGTGTGCCGACGGTTACACCACCGGCACGCCATACCTCGGATAGGATGGAGTTCCGTGGTCGAACACCGAAGCAGTCTCCAGTCCCGTCATCGGTCCGGCGCCTCGACGCCGACCAAGCACATCTTCGTCACCGGTGGTGTGGCGTCCTCTCTCGGCAAGGGACTGACGGCCTCGTCGCTCGGTCGCCTCCTCCGCTCCCGCGGGCTGAGCGTCACCATGCAGAAGCTGGATCCCTACCTCAACGTGGATCCCGGCACCATGAACCCGTTCCAGCACGGCGAGGTCTTCGTCACCGAGGACGGCGCGGAGACCGACCTGGACATCGGCCACTACGAGCGGTTCCTCGACGTCGAGCTGCCCGCCTCGTCCAACGTGACCACCGGCCAGGTGTACTCGCGCGTCATCGCCAAGGAGCGCCGCGGCGAGTACCTGGGCGACACCGTGCAGGTCATCCCGCACATCACCGACGAGATCAAGCTGCGCATGCGTGAGCAGGCGTCCGACGACGTCGACGTGATCATCACCGAGATCGGCGGCACGGTCGGCGACATCGAGTCGCAGCCGTTCCTGGAGTCCGCACGCCAGGTGCGCCACGAGCTCGGCCGCGACAACGTGTTCTTCCTGCACGTCTCGCTCGTGCCGTACATCGGCCCGTCGGGCGAGCTCAAGACCAAGCCGACGCAGCACTCCGTGGCCGCCCTGCGTTCGATCGGCATCCAGCCCGACGCCATCGTGCTGCGCTCCGACCGCGTGGTGCCCGAGAGCATCAAGCGCAAGATCGCGCTCATGTGCGACGTCGACAACGAGGCCGTCATCAACTGCGCCGACGCGCCCTCGATCTACGACATCCCGCGCGTCATCCACTCCGAGGGCCTGGACGCCTACGTGGTGCGCCGCCTCGGCATGCCGTTCCACGACGTCGACTGGGACGGCTGGAGCCGCCTCCTGGAGCGCGTGCACGAGCCCGAGCACAAGGTCGAGGTCGCGCTCGTCGGCAAGTACATCGACCTGCCCGACGCCTACCTGTCCGTGACCGAGGCGCTGCGCGCCGGCGGGTTCGCCAACGACGCGAAGGTGGCCATCCGCTGGGTCGCCGCCGACGACTGCCAGACCCCCGAGGGCGCGCAGGCGTCCCTCGAGGGCGTCGACGCCGTCCTCGTGCCCGGCGGGTTCGGCGTCCGCGGCATCGACGGCAAGGTCGGCGCGCTGCGCTGGGCCCGCGAGAATCTCGTGCCCACGCTCGGCATCTGCCTCGGCCTGCAGTCCATGGTCATCGAGTACGCGCGCAACGTGCTCGGCTGGGCCGACGCGTCGTCGACCGAGTTCCACCCGACCAGCAGCCACCCCGTCGTGGCGACCATGGCCGAGCAGAAGGCCATCGTCGACGGCGAGGGCGACCTGGGCGGCACCATGCGCCTGGGCGCCTACGAGGCGTCGCTCACCCCCGGCTCCGTCGTCGCCACGACCTACGACGCCGAGAAGGTCTCCGAGCGGCACCGCCACCGCTACGAGGTGAACAACGCCTACCGCGGCGACCTCGAGGACGCCGGCCTGCGCATCTGCGGCACGTCGCCCGACTCGTCCCTGGTCGAGTTCGTCGAGCTGCCGGCCGAGACGCACCCGTACTACGTGGCCACCCAGGCCCACCCCGAGTTCAAGTCGCGGCCGACGCGCGCCCACCCGCTGTTCGCCGGGCTCATCGCGGCCGCGCTGGAGAAGCAGTCCGCATGAGCACCGACACCGGAACCGACGCCGCCGCGGCGGTCACGCCCGACGAGGTCACCGACGTCATCGACCCCCGCCCCGCGCGGCGGCTCGACGTGCCGTTCCAGGGCTTCGTCGTGGACATGGTCTCCGACGAGGTCGACCTCGGCGAGGCCGGCGGCATCGTGCGCCGCGAGTACGTCGACCACCCCGGTGCGGTCGTCGTCGTGGCCCTGACGGACGACGGCGAGGTGCTCCTGCTCCGGCAGTACCGGCACCCGGTCGGCGCCTTCCTCTGGGAGGCGCCCGCCGGGCTGCTCGACCTCGACGGCGAGGACCCGCACGTCGCCGCGGCGCGCGAGCTCGCCGAGGAGGCGGACATGAACGCCGCCACCTGGGACGTGCTGCTGGACCTCCTGCCCACCCCGGGCGGCAGCAACGAGGCCGTGCGCGTCTACCTCGCGCGCGACCTCAGCCCCGTGCCCGACGACGAGCGCCACGTCCGCGAGGCCGAGGAGGCCGACATGGTCGTGGTGCCCGTCCCGCTCGAGGAGGCCGCCGCGCTGGCGCTCGCGGGCCGCCTGCACAACGCGGCGACCATCGCGGGCGTGCTGGCCGCCGCGATCGGCCGCGCGTCGGACTGGGAGACGCTGCGCCCGGTCGACGCGCCGTGGGAGTACCGCAGGAACTGAGCGCCCGGCCTCGGCGTCCGGCCGGGTCCGCGCCCGGTCGGCGCGGGCCCGGGCCGCTCACCGGGCGTGTGATCACGGCGTCATCCGGCTGCGCTATTCTCCCCGCGTGACCTCCGAACCCGACATGCTTCCGAACGTTTCGTCCCTTCCCGCGTGGCTCGTTCCGTCCGTCTACCTGAACTGGTCCGAGGACTGGCTGGGGGAGGCGGTCGCGATCGCGACCCGGAGCCACGAGCACCGTCTGCCCGGCGGCGCCGACGGCCCGCAGCGCGGTGACGTCGTCGTCACCGTCGTGGGCTCCGAGCCGGGCATCGTCGCCGCGGTCGAGCTCATGGGCGCGAGCCAGGGCGAGGACTGGGTCAGCGACGAGGTGTTCGGCCCGGACAAGCCCGTCGTCTGGGACGACCTCTTCAACGGCGCGGCCGCCTACGCGCGGTCGTCCGGCTGGCTCCCGCAGGAGCACGCCCGCCTCGTGCTCGACGGCATCGCCCACCAGTACAAGCACGGCGTCACCGGCACGCTCGACGCGGGCGACTGCGAGAGCAGCCAGCTCTCGCCGAACCTGCACGTGCTGCGCCTGCTCGGCCACAAGCAGGTCGCCGGCGTCGACCTGCGCCGCGAGGAGCGCTGCGCCTCGTGCGAGCGGTTCGTCGACGTGACGCAGCTCGTGCCGCACGACGACGGCGCCCACACCGGCGAGACCGGCGAGCGCCCGCTGGCCGCCCTCATCGAGCAGACCTTCCTGGTGTGCGCGCCCTGCCACGCGCTGCTGCACCCGCACCCGGTCCTGTCGCAGCGTGCGCAGATGCGCCCGGCGTGCCCGTCGTGCGGTCAGCGGGGCGCCACCAAGCGCATCGTGTGGGGCCAGTCGGCGGACGCCGCGCGGCTCGAGCCGGACGTCGTCTACGGCGGCTTCGACACCCCCGTGCCGACGCCCGACTGGTACTGCCCGGAGTGCTACGCGAACTTCTCGTCGGGCGCCGTGGCGCAGCGCGCCCTGGGCGAGCTGCCCGAGCCGGTGCCGGTGGCCGCG
Source organism: Promicromonospora citrea (assembly GCF_013004695.1). GTDB lineage: Bacteria > Actinomycetota > Actinomycetes > Actinomycetales > Cellulomonadaceae > Promicromonospora > Promicromonospora citrea. The sequence continues at coordinate 18,917 of NZ_JABEMG010000075.1, read as the reverse complement.
GGTGCGGTCGCCGCGCCCGTGGACGGCGACGACCTCTGGACCCCCGAGGTCTGACCCGGCAGGTCACCCGGACGTGTCAGGCCCCCAGGTCACCTCGGTGACCTGGGGGCCGACCCGTGTCCGGGCTCAGGCGACCGACCGGGCCCCGGCGACGATCGCCCGGGCGAGGTCGTGCGGCGTCGGCGTGCCCGGCCCGCCGGGGGCCGTGACGAGCGCGAACAGCGCGCCCCCGTAGAGGGTGACGAGCAGCGCGGCCACCCTGGGCGGGACGTCCGAGCCCAGGTCGGCGTGCTGCCCCGCGGTGAAGGCGCTGGCGCCGCCCGCGAGGCGGGCGAGCGCGGCGGCGAGCGCGGGCCGGCGCCGGGACTCGAGGGTGAGCTCGAACACGGCGAGGTACCGGTCGCGCTGAGCGGACGCCGCGGCCTCGAGCGACGACGCGACGAGCGCGACGACGTCCGGGGCGGACCCGTCGGGTGCCTGCCGGAGCGCCGCGGTGTCGGCACGCTCCATGTCCGCGAGGTGCAGCTCCACGATCCGTTCCGCCGCGCCCACCAGGAGCTCCTCGCGGTCGCGGAAGTAGTTCGACGCCGTCCCGGCGGGCAGGCCGGCGGCCCGTTCGGCCGAGCGGTGGGTGAGCCCGTGGACGCCGTCCGAGGCGAGCAGCGTGACCGCGGCGTCGGTGAGGGCGCGGCGTCGGGCGGGGTTGTGACGGGGCACTTCCCGATTATGGCACCATGGGTACTACAACGATCGTAGTGGTATCCACCCGTGTCACCGAGGAGTGCCCATGAGCAGGAGCGCCGTCGTCGTCGGAGCAGGCATCGCAGGACTGACCGCGGCCAACGCGCTCCTGCGCTGCGGATGGGACGTGCGGGTGCTGGAGCGCTCGCCGGAACCCCGGACCACCGGCGCGGGCATCGTCCTGCTCGCCAACGCGCTGCGCGGGCTCGACGCCGCGGGCGTGGGCGACGCCGTGCGCGCCATCGGCGAGCGCGCGTACCCGGGAGCTCTCCGCGACGCCGCGGGGCGCGCGCTCGTCGAGGTGTCGCCCGAGCAGATCTCGGCGCGGCTCGGCACGGTCGCGATCGCGTTCCACCGGCCCCTGCTGCAGGAGGCGCTGCTGCGCGGCCTCGGCGATCTGCCGGTCACCTACGGCGCCGCGGCCGCCGAGGTGGACCCCGGCGATGCCGGGCGGCCCGCCGTCGTCACGCTCGAGGACGGCTCGACGGTGGAGGCGGACCTCGTCGTGGCGGCCGACGGCGTCCGCTCGCGCCTGCGTGGTGCCGTCGCGCCGGGCGCGGCCGAGCCTGTCTATGTGGGCTCGACGACGTGGCTCGCCGTGCTCGACAACCCGGGCGTCGAGGCGATGTCGCAGACCTGGGGCCCGGGCGGCGAGGTGGGGCTCATCCCGCTCGGCGACGGTCGTCTGTACTGGTACGCGACGCAGGTCGGGCCCGCGGGCCGGCCGACCGGGGACCCCGCCACCGACCTGGCCGCCGCCCGGACGGCCTTCGCCGGCTGGCACGACCCGATCCCTGCGGTGCTCGCGGCCACCGCCCCCGAGCAGGCGCAGCAGCTCGACCTGTACGGCTTCGCACGGCCGCTGCCGCGCATGGCGCACGGCCGGGTGGCCCTGGCCGGGGACGCGGCCCACGCGATGCCGCCGAACGTGGGACAGGGTGGCTGCCAGGGGATCGAGGACGCCGTGGTGCTGGCGGCGTCGGTGTCGGGGACGGACGGCGTGGTCGACGGGCTCGTCGCCTACGACCGCGTGCGCCGCCCGCGGACCTCCGGCGTGCTGCGCGCGGCCTGGGCGAGCGCCCGGGTGGGCGAGCAGCTGCGCAACCCTGCCCTGGTCGGGCTGCGGAACGCCGCACTGCGTGCGCTCCCCGCACGGGTCATGCTCGACGGCATGGCGCGGTTCGCGGGGTGGACCCCGCCGGCGCTGCCGGTGCGGTGACTCGGGCGCGTCGGCTCAGGCGCGCACACGCGTCGTCAGCCACACGCGCGTGGTGCCCGCGATGAGCGCGGCAGCGCCGATCATGTGCAGCCCGACGAGCAGCTCGGGCAGGTCGGTGAAGTACTGCACGTACCCGATGAGACCCTGCGCGAGCGTGACGACCAGCAGCACGACGGCGGCGCGGCGCACGGCCGCCGGGCCGCGGCGGGTGACCACGAGGAAGGCGACCAGGGCCACGAGGAACGTCCAGACGGCCGCGGCGTGCCACTTCGTCAGCAGCGCGGGGTCGAGGGCGAACCGGTAGCCGACCTCGGAGTCGCCGCTGTGCGGGCCGGCGCCCGTGGTGAGCACGCCGAGCACGACCACCACGGCGGTCAGGACCGCCAGCGCCCAGGCCAGCGAACGCGTCCGCGGGCCGACGACGAGCGTGGGCGCGCCGTCGCCCTCGTCGTGCCGGTGCAGCACGTACAGCGACGCCGCCACGAGGGCGGCCGAGACGCCGAAGTGCAGGGAGACCCAGCCCGGGTGCAGGTGCAGCAGGACCACGACGCCGCCGATGACGGCCTGCGCCAGGACCGCGACGATCGGGACGAACCCGAGCACGCGGTACGACAGCGACCGCTTGAGGTCGGTCCAGACCAGGACGGCGAGGAGGATGCCGATGACGCCGAGCACGCCGGTCAGGGTGCGGTTCCCGAACTCGATGTAGGGGTGGAGCGTCGTCGCTTCGTGGAACTGCGGCGTGAAGCTGCCCGGCTCGCACTGGGGCCACGTGGAGCAGCCGAGGCCGGAGTCGGTGAGGCGCACGGCGCCGCCCGTCCCGATGATGCCGATCTGGCCGACGAGGTTCGCGACGAGCACGACGCGGGTCCAGCGGCGGAACCGGTCCACGCGCCCGGCGAGCGCGGCGGTCCAGGAGGTCGGGGCGGCGGTTGCGGTCACGGGGTCCACGGTAGTGCCCGACGACAGGGCCCCGCCCCGCGCGCGGTGTGATCTGCGCCCGGGGCGGGGAGGGGGCTCACGGCTCGAAGGCGCCGAGCTGCTCGTCGAGCCAGGGGTAGAGCTTCTCCGACGGGTCGCTCAGGCGGGACTTGAGCTCCCGGGTGGGCTCGTCGGCGTGGATCTCGAACAGGCCGGCGGCGAGCCCGTCGTACGCCTGGGCGACGACGCTCTCGGGGCTCACCTTCGGCACGTCCCACCGGGCTCCCATGGGGGTGTCGACCATCCCGACGAGGAGGCCGGCGACGTGCGTGCCCTGGTGCTGCAGCACCGTCCGCAGCCCGTTGGTGGCCGCCCACATCGCCGCCTTGGAGGCCCCGTAGGCGGTGGGGACGGGGGTCCAGGCCGCGGCGGACAGGATGTTCAGCAGGGCGCCGCCGCCGTTCGCCGCGAGCACGGGCGCGAACGCGGTGGCGACGCGCAGGTTGCCGAAGAAGTTGGTCTCGAAGACGCGGCGGACCTCGTCCTCCGGCCCGGTGAGGTAGTCACCGGGCGGGGCGATGCCCGCGTTGTTGATCACCAGGTCGACGTCGGAGGCCGCAGCGGCGGCGCGCGCGGCGTCCTCGGGCACGGTGAGGTCGAGGGGGAGCGGGCGGATGCGCTCGTCGTCCCACTGCCGGGGCGTGCGGGCCGCCGCGTGGACGGCGCGCGCGCCGCGCTCGAGCGCCTGCTGCACGAAGTGCTGACCGAGGCCGCCGTTCGCGCCCGTGACGAGGATCGTGCGCCCGTCGAGTGACTGGTCCATCTATACTCCTTGCTCATCTGGGGACTTTCCCCGGATCGAGTATGTGGGGAGAGTCCCCACTTTTGCAAGAAGGGTCCGTCATGCCTGCTGCCCCCGGTCCGCCCGCTGCCCGGACGACCCGGCCCCTGCGGGCCGACGCCCGCCGGAACCGCGACGCGATCCTGCGGGCCGCTGTCGAGACGTTCGCGGCCGAGGGCGTGCTCGCGCCGTTGGACGGGATCGCCCTCCGGGCGGGGGTCGGCAACGCGACGCTCTACCGCAACTTCCCGACGCGCGACGACCTGCTCGCCGCGGTCATGGAGGAGTTCATCGGCCGGTCGCTGGAGGAGGCCGACGAGCTCGCGCGCACGCTCCCGCCGCGTGCGGCGCTCGTCGAGTGGCTGGTGCTGCTGGCGTGGCAGCTGCGCATCTGGCACGACCTGCCGTACTGCGTCGCGACGGCGTACGACGACCCCGAGTCGTCGCTGTTCTCGGCCTGCAACCCCGTCCTGGTGCGGACCGGCGACCTGCTCGACGCCGCGAAGGCGTCCGGCGACGCGGCGGGCTCGGTGACGCGCGAGGAGGTCTTCGAGCTGGCCACCACGCTGTCGTGGGGCGTCGACCGGTTCGGGGACGACCAGGAGGCGGCCCGCCGGCGCGTCGAGATGGCGACGGCGGGCATCTTCGCCCGCCGTCCCGCGTAGCCGCCCCGGAAGACGACGGGACCCCGGCCGTGGCCGGGGTCCCGTCGTGACGGTGGGAGGAGAACCGTCAGAGGCCGCTCACGGTGAGCAGCAGGTTCGGGGAACCCGTGCCCGGGTCGGACACGACGCCCTCGAGCGCCGAGCCGGTGAGCGTGTCGGCGACCTCGGCCGGGGTGGCGCCGGGGTTGCCGCCCAGCACCAGGGCCGCGGCGCCCGCGACGTGCGGCGTGGCCATCGAGGTGCCGGAGATGGTGTTGGTGGCGGAGTCGCCCGTGTGCCACGCCGACGTGATGGCGCTGCCGGGCGCGAAGATGTCCACGCACGAGCCGATGTTGGAGTACGGCGCGCGGGCGTCGTCGTCCTCGGTTGCGCCGACGGTCAGCGCCTCGGGCGTGGAGCCCGGCGAGCCGTCGCACGCGTCGGCGGCGTAGTCGTTGCCCGCGGCGAGGGCGAAGGTCACGCCGTCGGCCACGGCGGCGGACACCGCGTCGTTGACGGCCTGCGAGAAGCCGCCGCCGAGGGACATGTTCGCCACGGCCGGCTCGCCGGCCTGGTGGTCGGCGGTCACCCAGTCGATGCCCGCGATGACGCCCTCGTAGCTGCCGGAGCCGTTGCAGTCGAGCACGCGCACGCCGACGAGCGAGACGTCCTTGGCGACGCCGTGCGCCGAGCCGCCGACGGTGCCCGCGACGTGCGTGCCGTGGCCCGCGCAGTCGGTGGCGTCGTCGTCGCCGTCCACGGTGTCGGTGCCGCTCACGGCGCGGCCACCGAAGTCCTCGTGGGTGGTCAGGATGCCGGTGTCGACGATGTACGCCGTGACGCCGCTGCCCGAGTTCCCGTAGGTGTACGAGTCGTCGAGCGGCAGGCTCTCCTGGTCGATGCGGTCCAGGCCCCAGGAGGGCACGGGCGACTGCGTGTCGGTGGCCGTCATGACGCGGTTCTGCTCGACGTAGGCGACCGAGGGGTCCTCGGCCAGCCGCTCGGCCTGCGTCTTCGACATCGACGCGGAGAAGCCGCGCACCGCGGTGGTGTACGAGTGGCGCACCTCGCCGCCGTACTCCTGGACGAGGCTGCTCGCCGCGCTGCGGACCTGCGCCTTGCCGACCTCGGCGTCCTTGAGGATCACGATGTAGGAGTCCTCGACGAGCGCGCCCGCGACGGGTGCGGGTGCGTCGTCGGGGGTCGCCGCGGTCACGGCCGCCGCGGCGGGTGCCGCCGCGAGAGCGATCGCGATGCCTGCACCGACGATCAGCCGACGGCGGTTGCTGTGAGTGGAAGTCACGCTGCCTCCCTGGGGGATGTAGGTGAAGTGAACCCTAAATGGGCGGATTTCACCCGCATACCCTACGAATTGGTCATACCACCGGGATATGCGCGGTTCCCCGGAAGCTCGTACGTGCGGGCGGTGCCTGGCCTCAGTGCCAGCGGAAGAGGCGGGCGGCCCCCGCCCCCAGCGCGGCCGTCCAGGCCAGCAGGACGACCACGGAGAAGGCCGGCACGGTGCCGTCCAGCAGGGCCCCGCGCATCGCCTCGCCGAGCGCACCGGACGGCAGCAGGACCGCCACGTGGGCGAGCGGTCCGGCGAGCTGGCGGGCGGGCAGCAGCACGCCGCCACCGACCGTGAGCAGCACCAGCACGAGGTTCGCGACGGCGAGCACGCCCTCGGCGCGCAGGATGCCCGCGAGCAGCAGCGCGAGCGCCGTGAACGCGGCGGTGCCCAGCAGGCCCGCGCCGAGCGCGGCGCCGAGCGCGCCCCCCTCGGGCCGCCAGCCGAGCGCGAGCGCGACGCCCGCGATGGCGACGACCTGCACGACCTCGACGGCGAGCACGCCGAGGATCTTGCCCGCCAGCAGCCCGCTGCGGCCGAGCGGCGTCGTGGCCAGCAGGCGCAGGACGCCGTTGCGGCGGTCGAACGCGGTGGCGATCGCCTGGGAGGTGAACGCCGTCGACATGACGGCCAGGGCGAGCACGCCGGGCGTGACGAGGTCGATGCGCGACAGCCCGCCGGTGTCGAGGTCGATGAACGACGTGCGCACGAGCGCGACGAGCACGAGCACGGGCAGCACGAGCGTGACGAGGAGCTGCTCGCCGTTGCGCAGGATGGCGCGGGTCTCGAACGACGCCTGGGCGGCGACGCGGCGGGCGACGGGTGCCGCTGCGCTCATCGCAGGTTCCTCCCGGTGAGGTCGAGGAAGACGTCCTCGAGCGTGCGGGCGCCGCCGGTGGTGACCGACCGGGCCAGCACGCCGTGCTCGGCGAGCCACGCCGTGACGGCGGCGAGCGCCGCCGCGTCGACGGGGCCGGTCAGCAGGTAGACGCCGGGCTCGGGCTCGGCGGCGGTCCATGCCGTGTCGCGCGTGTCGCGGCCGGTCGCCGGGGCCGCGCGCAGCCCGTCGAGGTCGAGCCCGGGCGTGGCCTCGACGCGGACGGTGCGCGTGCCGGCCGGGTGCCCGGACCCCACGCCGTCGGTCAGCTCGCGCACCGTGCCGGACGCGATGACCCGCCCGTGGTCGACGACGTGCACGTGGTCGGCGAGGTCGGCGGCCTCGTCCATGAGGTGCGTGGTGAGCACGATCGCGACGCCGTCGGCGCGCAGCTCGCGCACGAGGTCCCACACCGCGCGGCGGCTCTGCGGGTCCATGCCGGCGCTGGGCTCGTCGAGGAAGACGACCTCGGGGCGCCCGACGACGGCGGCGGCGAGCGCGACGCGCTGGCGCTGCCCGCCCGACAGGCGGCGCACCGTGGTGCGGGCGAAGGCGTGCAGGCCGAGGCGCTCGGCGAGCTCGTCGACGGGGCGCGGGGCGGCGTACATGGCTGAGACGTGGCGCAGCAGCTCGAGCGCGCGCACGCCGGTGGGCAGGCCGCCGTCCTGCAGCATGACGCCGACGCGCGGGCGGAGCCTGCGGGCGTCGGCGACGGGGTCGAGCCCGAGCACGCGTACGGTGCCGGCGTCGGGGGAGCGCAGGCCCTCGCAGCACTCGATCGTGGTGGTCTTGCCCGCGCCGTTGGGGCCGAGGACGGCGGTCACGGCACCGGGCCGGGCGGCCAGCTCGAGCCCGTCGACGACGGCGCGCCCGTCGTAGCGCTTGACGAGGCCGCGTACCCGGACGGCGGCGTCGTCGGGGGCCGCGGGTGAGGCGGCGTCCGCCGGGGCGGGTTCGAGCGCGGTCGCGTCGGACAGGGGCACCGCACAATCGTAGGCGGCGGTGCGTGCGCGGCGTGCGCGGTGCGTGTGAGATGTGTCGCGATCAGCCTCTACTGAGGCTCACCTTCCTTGCGAAACTCGAATTAGGGAACAAGGATGTTCTCAAAAGCACGCACGCGAGGGCGGGTCCTCGGGTCGGCGTGCGCCCTGGGAGCGGCGAGGAGGTGACGACATGAGCGCATCGGCTCAGGTACCCCCGGTCCACGTGGCGAGCCACGAGACCGACGGTACGACGCGCCGCCGCGTGCTCGAGCTCGTCGCGTCCCGCGGTCCGGTCACGGCCGGGTCGCTCGCCGCCGTCCTGGGGCTCACCGCGCCCGCCGTCCGCCGGCACCTCACGCTGCTGGAGGAGGACGGCAAGATCGGCGTCCACGAGGCGTCGCCCGCCGGCACCCCGCGGCGCGGCCGGCCGGCGCGCCGGTACGTCGTCACGAGCGGCGGCCAGTCCGAGCTCGCCGGCGGCTACCAGGAGATCGCGCGCCAGGTGCTCCGGTTCCTGCGCGAGACGGGTGGCAGCGAGGCCGTCGCCGGGTTCGCGCGGCAGCGGTTCGAGGCCGTCGCCCGCAGCTACGCCCCGCACGTCACCGCCGACACGACGCAGGGCCGTGCGGCCCAGCTCGTGCAGCTCCTGTCCGCCGACGGCTTCGCGGCCTCGGTGCGCCCCGTCCCCGCCCCGCTGACCGGCACGTCGGCCGGCCGCGCGGCCGGTGCGGTGGCGCCGGCGGTCCAGCTCTGCCAGGGTCACTGCCCGGTCCAGCACGTGGCCGAGGAGTTCCCCGAGCTGTGCGAGCAGGAGGCCCGCGCGTTCAGCGAGCTGCTGGGCTCGCACGTGCAGCGGCTCGCGACCATCGCGGGCGGCGCGCACGCGTGCACCACCAACATTCCCGTGAACATCCCGGTGAACCAGACCAACCCCGCCACGACCCCCACCGAAGGAAAGTGATGAGCGCAGAGACGCAAGCGCCAGAGCAGCGCTCCGACGAGGAGATCATCGCCAGCATCGGCGCGTACGAGTACGGCTGGCACGACAGCGACGAGGCAGGCGCGTCCGCGCAGCGTGGTCTCAACGAGGACGTGGTGCGCAACATCTCGGCGCTCAAGAAGGAGCCCGAGTGGATGCTGAACCAGCGTCTCAAGGCCCTGCGCCTGTTCGGCAAGAAGCCGATGCCGAGCTGGGGCTCCGACCTGTCGGGCATCGACTTCGACAAGATCAAGTACTTCGTGCGGTCCACCGAGAAGCAGGCCTCCTCGTGGGAGGAGCTGCCCGAGGACATCAAGGCCACGTACGACAAGCTCGGCATCCCCGAGGCGGAGAAGCAGCGCCTCGTCGCCGGTGTCGCGGCGCAGTACGAGTCCGAGGTCGTCTACCACCAGATCCGTGAGGACCTGGAGGAGCAGGGCGTGATCTTCGTCGACACCGACACGGGTCTGCGCGACTACCCGGAGCTCTTCCAGGAGTACTTCGGCACGGTCATCCCGTCGGGCGACAACAAGTTCGCCGCGCTGAACTCGGCCGTGTGGTCGGGCGGCTCGTTCGTCTACGTGCCGCCGGGCGTGCACGTGGAGATCCCGCTGCAGGCCTACTTCCGGATCAACACCGAGAACATGGGCCAGTTCGAGCGCACGCTGATCATCGCGGACGAGGGCTCGTACGTGCACTACGTCGAGGGCTGCACCGCGCCGATCTACTCGTCCGACTCGCTGCACTCCGCGGTCGTCGAGATCGTCGTCAAGAAGAACGCCCGCGTGCGCTACACGACGATCCAGAACTGGTCGAACAACGTGTACAACCTGGTCACCAAGCGGGCCACCGCCGCTGAGGGCGCCACCATGGAGTGGGTCGACGGCAACATCGGCTCCAAGGTGACCATGAAGTACCCGGCGATCTACCTGCTGGGCGAGCACGCCCGCGGCGAGACGCTGTCCATCGCCTTCGCCGGCGAGGGCCAGCACCAGGACGCCGGCGCGAAGATGGTCCACGCCGCGCCGAACACGTCCTCGTCGATCGTCAGCAAGTCCGTGGCGCGCGGCGGCGGCCGCACGTCCTACCGCGGCCTGGTGCAGGTGCTCGAGGGCGCCTCGCACTCCGCGTCCAACGTCCTCTGCGACGCGCTGCTGGTGGACCAGATCTCCCGCAGCGACACCTACCCCTACGTCGACGTCCGCGAGGACGACGTCTCCATGGGGCACGAGGCCACGGTCTCGCGGGTGAGCGAGGACCAGCTGTTCTACCTCATGTCCCGAGGTATGGAGGAGACCGAGGCCATGGCCATGATCGTGCGCGGGTTCGTCGAGCCCATCGCGCGCGAGCTGCCCATGGAGTACGCACTCGAGCTCAACCGCCTCATCGAGCTGCAGATGGAAGGGTCCGTCGGCTGACATGACTCTCACGACCGATCACTCGCGCGCTGTTGCCGACGGCGCCCACACCCACGGCGCCGTCAAGCCGGAAGGCTCGCGGGCAGAGCGCCGCACGTCCTTCTCCCTGGACGAGATCCCCGTTCCCCACGGCCGCGAGGAGGAGTGGCGGTTCTCGCCCGCCGACCGCCTCCAGCCGCTGTTCCAGGCCGACCTCGGCACCACCGGCGTCACCGTCGAGGTGACCCCGGCCCCCGAGGTCACCGTCGAGACCGTCGGGCGCGACGACGCCCGCCTCGGTACCGCGGGCAAGCCGGGCGACCGCACCGCCGTCACGGCGTGGAACGGCTTCGAGCAGGCCACCGTCGTCACCGTGCCCGCGGAGGCCGTCGCCACCGGCGTCACCTCCGTGCGCGTCGAGGGCGTCGCCAAGGACGCCACCGCCACGCACGTGCTGGTCCGCGCCGAGCGGCACTCCCAGGCCATCGTGGTCCTCGACCACGCGGGCGACGCCACCCTCACGGAGACCGTCGAGATCGTCGTCGAGGACGGCGCGCACCTCACCGTCGTCAGCGTCCAGGACTGGGCCGACGGCGCCGTGCACGCCTCCTCGCACCGGGCCCGCCTCGGCCGCGACGCCAAGCTCAAGCACGTCGTGGTCACCTTCGGCGGCGACGTCGTGCGCATCACGCCCGACGCCGAGTTCACCGGCACCGGCGGCGAGGTCGAGATGGTCGGCCTGTACTTCGCCGACAACGACCAGCACCAGGAGCACCGCCTCTTCGTGGACCACGCCGTGCCGGACTGCACGTCCCGCGTGACCTACAAGGGCGCCCTGCAGGGCTCCGGCGCGCACACCGTCTGGGTGGGCGACGTGCTCATCCGCGCCAACGCGGAGAACACCGACACCTACGAGCTCAACCGCAACCTCGTGCTCACCGACGGCGCCCGCGCCGACTCGGTGCCGAACCTCGAGATCGAGACCGGCGAGATCGCCGGCGCCGGCCACGCCAGCGCCACCGGCCGGTTCGACGACGAGCAGCTCTTCTACCTCCAGGCCCGCGGCATCCCCGAGGTCGAGGCCCGCCGCCTCGTCGTGCGCGGCTTCTTCGCCGAGCTCATCCAGGAGATCGGCGTCGCCGAGGTCGAGGAGCGCCTGCTCGCCTCCATCGACGCGGAGCTCGAGAAGTCGATGAGCGTCATCACCGGCGCCCCGGCCGTGGAGGCACCCACCGCATGACCGCCCAGCTGGCCTGCATGACGGACGACCTGGGGCCCGAGGAGGCCATGCTCGTCGAGCTCGACGGTGCCGACGGCGCCCCGGTGCCGGTCACCGTCGCGCGCGACGCCGAGGGCACCTTCCACGCCATCTCGGACATCTGCTCCCACGGCGCGGTCTCGCTGTCCGACGGCGAGGTCGAGGGCTGCCTGGTCGAGTGCTGGCTGCACGGGTCGCAGTTCGACCTGCGCACCGGCCAGCCCGTCCAGCTGCCCGCGATGCGCCCCGTCCCGGTGTACCCCGTGACGATCGAGGGCGACAAGGTGCTCGTCGACATCGACGTCACCGTGTCCGCCTCCTGACCCCCTGACTTTTCCCTGAACCTGGAGACAAGCGATATGCCCACCCTCGAGATCCGCGACCTGCACGTCAGCGTCGAGACCAAGGAAGGCCCCAAGCCGATCCTGCGCGGTGTCGACCTGACGATCGCCAGCGGCGAGACCCACGCCATCATGGGCCCCAACGGCTCCGGCAAGTCCACCCTCGCCTCGGCGCTCGCGGGCCACCCCAAGTACACCGTCACCTCGGGCACCGTGACGCTCGACGGCGAGGACCTGCTCGCGATGACCGTCGACGAGCGCGCCCGCGCCGGCCTCTTCCTCGCCATGCAGTACCCGGTCGAGGTCTCCGGCGTCTCGGTCGCCAACTTCCTGCGCACCGCCAAGACCGCCATCGACGGCCAGGCTCCCGCCCTGCGCACCTGGGGCAAGGAGGTCCGTGGCGCGATGGAGAACCTGCGCATGGACACGTCCTTCGCCGAGCGCTCGGTGAACGAGGGCTTCTCCGGCGGTGAGAAGAAGCGCCACGAGATCCTGCAGATGGAGCTCTTCAAGCCGCGCTTCGCCATCCTCGACGAGACCGACTCCGGCCTCGACGTCGACGCGCTGCGCATCGTGTCGGAGGGCGTCAACCGCGCCAAGGACAACACCGACGTCGGCGTGCTGCTGATCACGCACTACACGCGCATCCTGCGCTACATCAAGCCCGACTTCGTGCACGTCTTCGTCGACGGCAAGATCGCCGAGGAGGGCGGCCCGGAGCTGGCCGACCGCCTCGAGGAAGAGGGCTACGACAAGTACCTCGGCGCGGGCGCCGTCTCGGCCTGAGCCACCGCCACGTACTCGAGGGGAACACCATGACCACCACCGCTGCCGTGCGACCGGACGAGTCCGGCTCGCTCACCACCTCGGAGCTCGCCGCCGTCCGCGCGGACTTCCCGCTGCTCGAGCGCACGGTGCGGGGTGGCAGGCCCCTCGTGTACCTGGACTCGGCCGCCACCTCGCAGAAACCGCAGGTCGTCCTCGACACCGAGGTGGACTTCTACGAGGAGCGGAACGCCGCCGTGCACCGCGGTGCGCACCAGCTCGCCGAGGAGGCCACCGAGGCGTTCGAGCAGGCGCGCGCGGCCGTGGCCGCGTTCGTCGGCGCCGACGAGGGCGAGATCGTCTGGCAGCCCGGCGCCACCGCCGCGATCAACGTCGTGGCCTACGCGTTCTCCAACGCGACCCTCGGCCGCGGGGGAGAGGCGGCGGCGCCGTTCCGGCTCGCGCCCGGCGACGAGATCGTCGTCACCGAGGCCGAGCACCACGCCAACCTCGTGCCGTGGCAGGAGCTGTGCGCCCGCACCGGCGCCGTCCTGCGCTGGATCCCGGTGGGTGACGACGGGCGGCTCGACCTCACCGACCTCGGCACCATCGTCACGGAGCGCACGAAGGTCCTCGCCTTCGGGCACGTCTCCAACGTGACGGGCGCGATCGCGCCCGTCGAGACGCTCGTCGCGGCCGCGCGCCGCGTCGGGGCGCTCACCGTGCTCGACGCGTGCCAGTCGGTGCCGAACCTGCCGGTGAGCTTCCACGAGCTCGGCGTCGACTTCGCCGCGTTCAGCGGGCACAAGATGCTCGGCCCCACCGGCGTCGGCGCCCTGTACGGGCGGCGCGAGCTGCTCGAGGCCATGCCGCCCACCCTGACCGGCGGGTCCATGGTCGAGGTCGTCACCATGGAGTCGACCACCTACGCGCCGCCGCCCCAGCGGTTCGAGGCCGGCACCCAGATGGTCGCCCAGGCCGTCGGCATGGGCTGCGCGGCGCAGTACCTCGGGGAGCTCGGCATGGAGGGCGTGCTCCGGCACGAGCAGGAGCTCGCCGCCGAGATGCTGAAGATCGCCGACATCCCGGGCGTGCGGGTCATCGGTCCGCTCGACACCGCGGACCGCCTCGCCGTCGTCTCCTTCGTGGTCGACGGCGTGCACGCGCACGACGTCGGGCAGGTGCTCGACGACAAGGGCATCGCCGTGCGGGTCGGCCACCACTGCGCGCAGCCGCTGCACCGCCGGTTCGGCGTGGCCGCGACGGCGCGCGCGTCGGCGTCGGTCTACACGACGGTCGAAGAAGTTGCCGCGTTCCGGGAAGCCCTGGCGGGGGTCCGGGCGTTCTTCGGTGCAGAGTGATTTTTCGATCGAGAGAGGCCGCGGCGTGAGCACGCTCGAGCAGATGTACCAGCAGGTGATCCTGGACCACGCGAAGCACCCCGTGGGCCGGGGCCTCGTCGACGCCCCGGCGGACGAGGGTCACCTCGCGGGGGAGTCGCACCAGGTCAACCCGACGTGCGGGGACGAGGTGACCCTCCGGGTCGACGTCACGCCCGAGGGTGCGGTGGCCGGCGTCTCCTGGGAAGGCCAGGGATGCTCCATCTCGCAGGCGTCCGTGTCCGTCATGACCTCGCTCGTGCAGGGCGTTCCCCTGTCCGAGGTCGAGCGGCTGGACGGCCTGTTCCACGACCTCATGTCGTCCCGCGGCAAGGGCCTGGACGACGACGACGCGGAGGACGCCCTCGGCGACGCGACCGCCTTCACCGGCGTGTCGCAGTACCCCGCGCGGATCAAGTGTGCGCTGCTCGGCTGGGCGGCGCTCAAGGACTCGCTGGCGCGCAGCGGCGCGCTGGCCACGAGCTGAGGAGAGAGCCATGACCGAGTCGACCGAGTCGACCGACACCGGGCAGGATGCGGTGGCCGCTCCTTCGCCGACGACCGTCGTGGACGTCGAGGAGGCGCTGCGCGACGTGATCGACCCCGAGCTGGGCATCAACGTCGTGGACCTGGGCCTCGTCTACGGGATCCAGGTGGACCAGGCCAACCACGCCACCATCGACATGACGCTCACGTCGGCGGCGTGCCCGCTGACGGACGTGATCGAGGACCAGAGCGCGCAGGCGCTCGAGGGGATCGTGGACGGGTTCCGCGTGAACTGGGTCTGGATGCCGCCGTGGGGTCCGGAGAAGATCACGGACGACGGCAAGGAGCAGCTGCGGATGCTGGGGTTCAACGTCTGAGGATCGAGCAGGTCAGGCGGCAGGCTCCTGAACTCGGAAAATGCCGCCTGACCTGGTGATTCTCTTCCAGGCTCGTGAGACGGAAGTGGACAGAAGTGGCCTTGTGGGGCCACCTGAAGTCCCACTGAAGTCCCACGGCCTCGAGGGTGAGTCTGCAGGTGGCGGGCCATGCTCGGGCTGTGCGTGGGGGCCCCGAAGGCCCACCGGGGACGGTTGGCGTGGTGGGTGCACCTGGTGGGCGAGAGGACCCACCAATGGCACGCAAACCTTCCCGTCGTACCTTCGGCCTCATCGAGGAGCGCAAGAGCCCGGTGACCGGTGCGGTCACAAGCATCCGGGCTCGGTACACCGGCCCGGACACTGAGAAGCACCACCGATCGTTCGGCGACAAGATGGCGGCCGAGGCGTGGCTCAACGCAGAGCGCATTCTCATCGATCGTGGTGAATGGACACCTCCGAAGGCGCGTGAGTTGGCAGCGCGCATCGCGCAGCAGCGCTCCATCACGTTGCGTGAGTGGGCGCGACGGTCGATCGAGGGCAAGCGTCTGCGCGGCGGTACCCGCCGTCGGTACGAGACGGCGCTCGAGAAGCGCATCCTTCCGGAACTGGGCGACATCCCGCTGAAAGACCTGACCCGGCTCGACGTGACCAACTGGTACACCAAGTTGGATTCGACGCTTGCCGAGGAAGCACGGTCGCGGAACTGGTATGGCCAAGAGAAGTCGGACGGCCGCGGCGCGCTGTACTCGGCCTATCAGACACTGTCCTCGATCCTGAACGACGCCGTCGAGCACGAACTGCTTGATGCTTCGCCGGCGAAGGTCAAGGGCGCCCTTCGGTACAAGGCCCTGCATGCGCCGATCGTGGTGACTCCAGACCAGATGTGGCGGATGACCGAACTGATGCCGGACTACCTTCAGGCGATTGTGCCGTTGGCCATCACCACGGGACTTCGCAACGGAGAGCTGCGAGCACTGCAGCGGCAGCATCTTGAGATTGAGGACGCGACGCGGGCGAAAGTGACGGTGCGAGGAACCGCGGCGAACCAGAAGATCGCCGGCCAGTACAACCAGATCGGCCCACCAAAGACTGACGCCTCCTACCGGGACGTGGCGATACCGTCGTTCGGAGTACCAATCCTCAAAGAGCACCTGGCGTCTTTTTCGCAACCTGGACGCAATGGCCTGGTCTTCCCTGCAAAGCGCGGAAAGGTGCTGCACGCTTCGATCGTCGAGCGGAACTGGGCTGTGGTCCGCGTGGCTGTAGGGCTGGACGAACTGCACTTCCACGACCTGCGGCATACCGCCGCGGCGGGGGATGACCGAGGAAGCAGCCGACGCCTCGATCGACCAGGCCTGCCGAATGCTGCGCCTGCCCACGATCCGCACTCATTTTGAGGCGAACGCCGATGCGGCGGCGCGTGAGCAGATGACCTACCGCGGGTTCCTGGCCGAGCTCCTGCTGGCCGAGTGCGACGACCGCGCCCGCCGACGCTCCGAACGGCGGATCAAGGCTGCCGCGTTCCCCCGGACCAAGACGCTGCGTGAGTTCGACTTCGAGGCCCACCCAAATGTCGATCCGGCGACGGTGAACACCCTGGCGACCTGTGACTGGGTGACGCGCGGCGAACCCCTGTGTCTGATCGGGGACTCCGGCACCGGCAAGTCCCACCTCCTGATCGCCCTGGGACGGAGGCCGCGATGGCTGGGCACCGGGTCAAGTACACGCTGGCTACCCGGCTGGCCAACGAGCTGGCCGAGGCCGCCGACGAGATGACCCTGACCAAGACCATCGCCCGCTACGGGCGTGTCGATCTGCTCTGTATCGATGAACTTGGTTACATGCAGCTGGACCGCCGCGGCGCAGAACTCCTCTTCCAGGTCCTGACCGAACGCGAGGAGAAGAACTCCGTCGCGATCGCATCCAACGAGTCCTTCGCGGGCTGGGCCAAGACCTTCACGGACCCCAGACTCTGCGCCGCGATCGTCGACCGGCTCACGTTCAACGCGACCATCAACGAGACCGGCACCGACTCCTACCGCCTTGCCCACTCCGCCCACGCAGCCCGCAGTACAGCGTGAGAAATGGCCCGCATGCGCCAGGACCAGACGGTCGGCGACGAGCCGTTGCCATACACAGCCGAGACAGCCGCCTCGGTCACCAGAAGTGTCAGCCGGTCACTGTTTCGACTGCCTTCACTTCCACGACCACAGGCAGATCGAGCTGGTCGCTGACCTGGTCGGCGACCGCGCAGAGGTCGTCCCGGGTGGCTGGTGGGTGCAGCCCGACGTGGATCGTCCCGTCCTGCGCCTGGTAGGCCAGGGAGGTGTCCGCATGATCAGTGTCGTCGAGGATCGGGACCAGGTCCTCAACGACATCGATCCTGGTCACTTCGGCACTCGCCTGCGGTCCGCGAGAACAACTTGAGCCGGGCGCAGCATCGCCTGACGCACAACCACTCAGAACCGCGGCGGTCGCCAGAGACGTAATCGCAAGCAGCGCGGGGGGTGATTTCGTGGGCGATTCCTTGAAGCGGCGCGGAGTGTCCTGTTTCGTGGAGCGTGTCCTGAAAGTCAGAGATGCCTCAGGAGGTCTGGTGAAGCTCCAACGGAAAGGAAGGCTCCAGGTCGCGGCCGTGGCAGCACTCACAGTCGCATTCGCGACGCTCGGGATCTCGAGCGCAGCCGGTGCGGATGTCGAATCCGCACCCTCAGGTGACGATGAACGACCCATCTCCCTCACCCCGGTCGAGTCTGTAGACGGACTCCGGCCCCAGCTCACAGCCGAACAGTTGGACTACATCATCGCAGCCCAGGAGAGCCTGGCCAAGGTTCCCGGGTTCGGGTACGTTCGCTATGACAGGCAGACGCATGCGGTCGCGTTCGGCTTTGCTGGACACGCTCCCGAGAAGGTGCAGGCTCTGGCGGCGACCGCGCCAGACGGGCTGACGGCCTCGATCGAGCCCGCGGACTACACGGCCAAGGAACTGCAGGCCGGAGTCGATGCGGTGATCGCCGCACCGCAGTACGACGGCAAGATCACCAAGGCCTACACCGGCAGGGACGGTGTGCATGTCGTGGTCGACGAGGAGTCTGCACTACGCGCGACGGGCGCCGCAGGCGTGGCCGATGCGATCGAACGGGACGTCACCCAAGGCGTCCCAGTCCACGTCGAGTTCGGATCGGCGCCGGTTCAAGCGTCACGAACAGCGCACGCAGGACCGTGGGCAGGCGGAACGTCCATCTACGCCGGCAACTACACCTGCACGACCGCGTTCGCGGCGCTCGGTGCGGTCGGCGGGATCCCCGCCCAGCCAGGGATCCTGACGGCTCACCACTGCACCGACCCTCTACCGTCAGGAACGATATTCCGTCACAACTCCATCCGGAGCTTCGGGACGGCGGCCATCGAAGCACCCCTAGGACCAGGGGGCGTCCGCGCCGACGCATCGTTCGTGCGGACATCAGACTCCGGACAGGGCGCGGTCTATATCGGCGACCTGACCAGCAACGTCGGCATCTCCACGACGGGCATCGTCGCAATGCCTGCGGAGGGGATACCGATCTGCTATTCCGGGCTTCTGTCTGCCGGGGACATCACCATCCCCAGCACGCCCGGGCAGGGGGCCACATGCGACCACATCGTCGAGGCGACCTATGCCGTCTGGGACGTCGGAGTCGGGTACTACTACGGCCCCGGGTTCCTCACCCACCACGCCAACCACAACCGGTCAGTAGGCCAGGGCGACAGCGGCGGGCCCGCGTTCATCCCCGTCCTGGACGAGAACGACAACGTCGTCGCCTACGCCGCGGGCATCATCTCCGCGATCAGCACCAACAGCGACTTCACCACCTGTCAGGGCACTACCACCCCGGGTAGATCCTGCAGCGACGAGGTCATGGCCCAGGCGTTCAGCTACGTCTGGGAGACCATGCCCGTCTCCGTCGTACTCAACTGACGCCCAACAGCCCGGTGGTGGCCAGCATCGAGTGATGTCCTGGCTGCCACCGGACTGCTCCACGGCACTCCTCGATGACTGCCGTCGGCTCGGCTGGCCGGGTCCCACTGCAAGAGCAGCCGGGCATAAGTCCGGCCCCTCGAACCACCAGGGCCCCGGCAAAGTCATGACTGTAGGAGTGCGTGGATGGGCCGGTCGATGTCTCTGGCGTGATGACGTAGGGCTTGGGCGATGTTGTCCCAGCCGGCGTGGCGCAGGATCGCGATAGCGGGGGGCCTGACCCTGGTTCTTGGACACGCTGATTCCAGCATCTGCTGGGGAAGCGAGATGATCAGGAACTATGGCCAGGAAGAACTACTCCGAGGAGTTCCGTCGCCAGGCCGTGGACTTGTACGAGTCCACG
>NZ_JABEMG010000074.1 GCF_013004695.1 Promicromonospora citrea | reverse complement strand
AGGCGGTGTAGGCCAGGGGGAACAGGCCGGTGACCGCGAACAGCACGAAGAACGGTGAGATGTACAGGTAGGGGGACAGCTTCACGTCCCAGCGGCCCAACCGCTGGGAGAAACCGAGCCGGCGCGGAGCGCGCCGGCCCGGTGTCGGCGTCGTCAGGAGGGTCATGTCGCCTGACTCAGCCGCCGAACGAGGCGGCCTCGGTGACCGCCCCCTCCCAGCTCTTCTCCCGGTCCTTCTCGCCCGAGATGTCGACGCGGTTGAGCGCGTCCTGCACGGCGCCGTGGATCGAGAAGTAGTTCTTGCCCTTGTACGGCGCCTCGCCGATCGCAGCGGCGCGCGCGGTGAAGATCTCACCGACGGGGGCGTCGTTGAAGAACGGGTTGACGAAGCTCTGGACGGCCTCGGACTCCTGCGCCTCGACCTGCGACGGGAACGTCCCCGACGTCTCGAACGCGGTCGTCTGCTGCTCCGGGGCGGTCAGCCACGCGGCCAGCTCCTTGGCGGCCTCCGTGTGCTCGCCGGAGGCGGGGACGGTCAGGAACGAACCGCCCCAGTTACCGCCGCCACCGGGGAAGACGTTCGCGATGTCCCAGCCGTCGACGCCGCCGGAGTTCTGCTCGATGGGCCCGGTCATCCAGGCGGGGCAGAGCATGGTCGCGAACGCGTCGGCCTGGAAGCCGGCGACCCAGTCGTCGCTCCACTGCTCGACACCGGCCGAGAGCTCGTCGTCCACCGCGGCGGTCAGCACCTGGTCGTACAGATCCTTGACGGCCGTGTTGGACGCGAGGTCCTTGGGCTCGCCGGAGTCCGGGTCCTCGTAGGCGTCGTGGACCTGGTTGATCATGCCCTGGTAGGTCGGCGTCGCGCCGTCGAACCAGGCGGCGTCGGACTTCTCGACGAACTGGCGGCCGACCTCGAAGTAGTCCTCCCAGGTGGCGTCCTCGCCGCCCAGGAGCTCCGCGACCTCCTCGCGGTCGGAGGGGAGCCCCGCCTCCTCGAACAGGTCGCCGCGGTAGCAGATGGCCTCGGGGCCGATGTCGGTGCCGTAGCCGATGACCTTGCCGTCGGGCGTGGTCGCCTGCTGGACCTTCCAGTCCATCCACCGGCCCTCGAGCTCGGGGTCGGCCAGGTCGGTGAACAGGTCGGGGTACTGCGACAGCTCCGGCAGCCAGTCGACCTCGATGGCCTCGATGTCGGCCAGACCCTCGCCACCGGCGGCGAGCTTGGTGGTGAGGTTGGTCCGGGCGTCGGCCGAGCGCGCGGCCTTGATGTGCTCGACCTTCACGTTCGGGTGCTCGTCGGTGTACTTCTTGAGCATCTGGTCGGTGTAGCCGAAGTCGTTGAACGTCGCGACCTTGAGGGTGACCGGGCCGTCGTCCTCGGCCGCGCTCGACCCGCCGCCGCAGGCGGTGAGGGTGAGGGCGAGGGAAGCGAGGCCGGCGGTCGCCGCGGCGGCGCGGCGCAGGGGGCGGGTGGTGCTGGACACGATGACTCCTTCGTCTGGGCGCCGCCTCCGGGGCGGCTGCTGCCGCCGATGCTGGTTCCCGACCTCCGGAGCGTCAACCAGCGATCGTGACGTGCGCCGCCCGCGTCCCTCTGAAACAGCGTCTCACCTGCGGTTTCGCAGGTCCCGGGCACCCCTTGCGCAGTGATCGCTAGTGATCGGTACCGCGCAGGTCGGTCGCCTCGGCGCCGGGCACCCCGGTGGGCGCGTCGTCACCCACCAGGAAGGGCCGCAGCAGGCCGGGGACTGCGTCGTCGGCGAGAGCCAGCCCCTCCGCCTGCCCGACGTCGCGGACGGCGTAGGCGCCCGTGCCCGCGGCCGTCGTGGCGAGCACGGTGAGGAGCCCGGCGCGCCGCTGGAAGACCGACTGCCGGACCGTCCACCCGACGATCCCGCGGCGCTGGAGGGCGACGGTGGCCCGCCGCACGGTGCCGGCGCGCGCCACGAGGGCGGTGGGCGTGAGGGCGTGGCCGAGCGCGCGGTAGGCGTCCAGGGCGAGGACCACCGCGACCGGCACGAGCACGAGCGCGCTGACCCAGGCGACGTGCAGCAGCACGGGCGTGAGCAGCAGACCGAGCACCACGAGCACGGCCTCGGGGGCGAGCACGGAGGTCAGCGCCCAGCGCAGCCGCCGTCCGCGGGCCGCGACGGGGTGCCCGGCGAGCGGGGCCGACGTCGGCGGTGCGGCGGCCTCGCGCAGCACGGCCGCCGCCACCTGGTCGGCCAGGTCCTTCGGGGCGGCGGGCAGCAGGGTGCGGCTCTCGGTCTTGTCCTTCTCGCCGGTGGTGAGGCCGGTGGCCACGGCGTCCACGCGCGCGGCACCGGCCAGCCGGACGCCCAGCGGCTCGACCAGCTCGACGCCGCGCAGCCGCGACTCCTCGAGCGAGATCGACCGCGTGGTGAGGAGGCCGCGCCGTACCCGGAGCGTGCCGTCCGCCTCCCGGTCGAGGGTGTGGTTCCACCAGGTCTCGACCCACAGCGCGAGGGCCGCGACGCCGCCGACGACGAGCAGCGCCCCGAGCAGCGCGAGCGCCACGAGCACGGCGGGCGCCAGGCCGAACCACGACCCGACGGCCGCGAACAGGTCCTCCTGGAGGCCGAACCACTCGGCCACCTGGATCGCGCCGCCCGCCGCGGCCGCGCCGAGCACCGGCGGCACGAAGGACAGCGGCGCGTACCGGATCCAGCGGGGGTCGAACCGGGCCAGCGAGCCGTCGGTCCGCGTGCCGTCCGTCCCGGTCCGTGCGGCGTGCGCGAGCAGCGTGGCCCGCAGCGCGTCGGCGGCCGCGCGTCGCACGGGCCAGAGCGTCACCGTGCCCTCGGTCCCGGCGTGCTCGCCCGTGCCCACCCGCACCGTCGCCACGCCGAGCACGCGCAGCACCGGGTCCGCGCTGAGGTCCACGGAGCGGATGCGTTCCCGGCGCAGCGCGAGCCGCTTGCGGAACACGACGCCGGTGTGCACGTGCAGCCGCTCGTCGTCCACGTGGTAGCGGGTGACGCGCCACATCCACTCGCCGCACCCGGCACCGACGGCGACGGCCAGCACCGACGGCGGCACCGTCCAGGCCAGCGCGGTGCCGAGCGACGTGCCGACGGCGACCCAGTAGGCGGTGAGCAGCGCGCCGCCGACCACGGGGGCCGCGGTATACAGGGCCGCGGCGAGCACCGCGGCCCGGCGGTCGAGCCGGTCCCAGGACGCGTCGGGGACGGCGGTGTCGGGTGCTGTGTCGGGCGCTGTGTCGGGCGTGCCGTCCGGCGCCGTCACGTCGCGTCCTCGGGGGTGGCCTGGGTGGCGAGGGTGAGGTCGGCGGCCAGGGCGGCGGCCGTGGCGGCGTCGAGCCCCGTGGCCTTGACCGCGCCGCGCGCGGAGGCCGTCGTGACGGTGAGGGTCGCGAGGCCGAAGCGCTGCTCGAGCGGGCCGCGCACGGTGTCGACGGTCTGGATGCGGGACAGCGGCGCGACGCGCCACTCCTGGAAGAACCAGCCCGTGCGCGTGTAGACGGCCTCGTCGGTGACCTCCCAGCGGTGGTGCCGGAACCACAGGCGGGGGAGCGCCACAGCGGCGACCGCCCCCACGACGGCGAGTGCGGCGGCCGGGAGCAGCAGCCAGGTCCGGGCGGGTGGGACGAGGAGGCCGAGCACGGCGAGCGGCACCACGCCGGCGGCGAACCACAGCACGACCTGCCACGTCCACCACCCCACGGCCCGGCGGTCGACGGCGTGCCGTGGCGGGCGCAGGGTCAGGGCGGTGCGGGCGCTGTCGTCGCTGGTCGGCGCGGTCACGCCGGCCATGTTGCCAACCCCGGGTACTGGCGGCAACGCAATTCGGCCCCCGACCCGGGCAGGCGGGGACGACGCGGCGCGGCGCGTGTGGTGCGGCTCGTGGCCGGACCAGGGGTCAGGTGAGCGCCGGCAGGTAGGGCTCCAGGTCCGTGACCAGGCCCGCGTGGTCGCTGGCCCACACGCCGTCGACCGGCTCGACACCCGCGCGCTCGCAGCTCACGATGTCCACCGGTGGCATGCCCGTGGAGCCGCACCGGACCAGCAGGTGGTCGATCCGCCGGTACGGCCGGCCCGGCATGGTGGCGCGCACGATCCCGTTGGCCGGGTCGAGGGTCCACCCGTGCTCGCCGGGATGTGTCACCTGCCAGGCGTCGCGGTAGCAGACGCTCCACCCGTCCAGGGACTGTCTGCCGGTCAGGAACCGGAGGCTGGCTGCTTCGGGGTCCGCGTCCAGGTCACCGCCGAGCACGACCAGCGGATCGTCGTCGCCGACCAGCTCTTCGACCGGCCTCGCCACCGTGACAGCCTGTCGTTCGCGGTCCACCTCGCGGTCGGCGGCCGCCTCGGGGAAGTGGTTGACCACCACCGTGCGTCCGAACGGCTCCGGTGCGTCGACGGTGACCAGCAGGGCGGCCCACCGGAACTCGTCGACCGGCCGCCCCGGGGTCATCAGGTCGATCTCGCGGTGCTCCACGACCGGCCACCGGCTCGCCACCGAGATGCCGCTACGCTCCTCGTCGGAGCGGGCCGTCGAGTGCACCACGTGGTAGTCGTCGCCCAGGAGATCGCCGGTCTGGTCGTACTGCTCGGTGTGGATCTCCTCGGAGAACAGCACGACCTCAGGAGCGGCCTCCTGGACGATCTTTCTCAGCACACGTCGTCGTGCGTCTCAGCCGGCCCGCCGGCCGAGGACGTTGTGGTTGTACACCCGCAGCACAGGCCGCCCGTCGGCCCCTCGGCGCACCGTCATCCCGGCACGATACATCGGGCGTCCACGAGCGCGGACGCGCTCGCGGCTCGGGCGTGTGCGCCGGTCAGGGGCCTGATCGCGCCGAGAACCGCTGCTCGTGCGAGTGACAGGGCCCGGGCACACGATGATGCGGAACCCGGCCGGTGCCGGGCGCCGATCTCGCCGCAGGATCTCGCCGCAGGAGGCCTCATGTCCGCGCCACAGCACCCGCTCCGCCCCGTCGCCCGCCGCGCCACCGCGGTGCCGGCGGCCGTGCTCGTCACGGTGCTCGTCTGTGCGGGCTGCGCCCGCGGGATCAGCGCGGACGACACCGGACCGGACGTCGACTTCGGCGCGTCGCCGTCGCCCGGCGGCACCCTCGACGTGATGGGGTTCGGCACGGGCGACGAGATCGGCCAGGTGCGGCACGAGCGCGCCACCGAGGCACTCGGGGTCGACGTGAAGCTCTCCGAGGGCGAGCTCGACCCGCAGGCGTTCCTGTCCGCCGCCGCGGCCGGCAACCCGCCCGACCTCGTCTACGCCGAGCGCGACCAGATCGGCACGTTCGCGTCGCGCGGCGCGATCATGCCGCTGTCGGAGTGCGTGGACGCGCAGGGCGTCGACACCGACGCGTTCGTCGACACCGCCGTCGACGAGGTGACCTTCGGCGGTGAGCTGTACGGCGTCCCGGAGTTCAACGCCGTGCAGATCACCATGGCGAACGCCGACCTGCTCGACGAGGCGGGGCTCGGGCTCGCCGACGTCGACGGCTCGGACCCCGAGGCCGTCCTCGCGGCGACCGAGGCGCTGACCCGCAGCGACGGCGGGAAGCTGTCGGTGATCGGCGTCGACTCCAAGCTGCCCGAGTTCCTGCCGCTGTGGGCCAAGGGCCGGGGCGTCGACCTGCTCTCGGCCGACGGCCGCACCGCGCAGCTCGACGACCCCGAGGTGGTCGCGGCGCTCGAGCACGCCGTGGCGGTCTACGACGCCCAGGGCGGCTTCCCCGACGTCAAGACGTTCCGCGACTCCGCCGACTTCTTCGGGGCGGGCAACCAGTTCGCGTCCGGGCAGCTCGGGGCCATGGCGATGGAGCAGTGGTACATCAACGTCCTCAACGAGACCTCGCCCGACGCGCCGCTGGCGTTCGGCCCGGTCAAGGGCGCCGACGGCGAGGTGCACGCCTTCGCGACCGGCTCCGCCTGGGCGATCCCCGTCGGCGCGGGGGACCCGGCGGCCGCCTGCGCGTACGTGGCGCGCATGACCGAGACGGACGCCTGGCTGGAGGCCGCGCAGGCGCGCGCGGACGCCCGCGCGGCGGACGGGCTGGTGTTCACCGGCGTGCTCACCGGCAACGAGGAGGCCGACACGCAGATCCGCGACATGGTGCTCGCGCAGGACCCGGCCGAGCCGTGGCGCTCCGCGATCGACGCGGTCTACGAGGCCGACGAGCACACCTTCGCGCTGCCGGCCAACCCCGCGGGCGCCGAGTTCGAGACCGCGTGGCAGGACGCCGTCAACCGTGTGCTCAACGGCCAGCAGGAGCCCGCCGAGGCGCTGGCCCAGGCTCAGGAGGAGGCCCAGGAGGCGCTCGACGAGGCCTGGGCGGGCTGGGACGAGGAGCAGTGACGACCAGCGCCCGCGCCCGCCGCGAGCGCCGGACCGGGCTGGCCTTCATCAGCCCCTGGATCGTCGGCTTCGTGGTGTTCACCGCCTGGCCCATCCTCTACTCCGGCTACCTGTCGCTGACCGACTACGACGTGCTCACCGACCCGGCCTTCGTCGGCCTGGAGAACTACGAGCGCATGGCCGCCGACCCGCAGGTGCGGCTCGCCCTGTGGAACACGCTGCAGTACGCCGTGGTGCAGGTGCCGCTGTACGTGCTGGTGTCGCTCGCGCTCGCGCTGCTGCTGCACCAGGCGGGCCGCGCCTCGGGGTTCTTCCGCACCGCGTTCTTCGTGCCGAAGATGACGCCGCCGGTCGCGGTCGGCGTGCTGCTGCTCCTGCTGTTCAACGGGCAGTACGGCCTGGTCAACGAGGCGCTCGCGGTGGTGGGCATCGACGGCCCGAGCTGGACCACCGACCCGGCGTGGATCAAGCCGGGCCTGGCGCTGGTGAGCCTGTGGTCGGTGGGCACCGCCGTCGTCATCCTGCTCGCGGCGCTGCAGGACGTGCCGACCGAGCTGTACGACGCGGCGCGCGTCGACGGCGCGGGCTGGTGGCGCCGCACCCGCACCGTGACGCTGCCGATGATCAGCGGCGCCCTGTTCTTCGTCACCGTGGTCAACACGATCGCGGCGTTCCAGATGTTCACCGAGGCGTACTCGGCCTTCTTCGGGGCGGGCACCTCGAGCTACTCCAACGACGCCGCCCTGTTCTACGTCATCTACCTGTTCCGCGAGGGGTTCGCCGAGCTGCACATGGGGTACGCCTCCGCGCTGGCCTGGCTGCTGTTCGTCGTGATCATGCTGGTCACCGCCGTCCAGCTCGCCGTGTCGAGACGCCTGGTCTACTACGAGGGGGAGCAGCGATGACGGCCGTGGCGCTCGGGGCGCGTGCCGACCGCGGCGTGGCCCGGCGCAGGCAGCGGTGGCTGCGCGCGCTCGTCGTGGCGGCGCTGACCGTCCTCGCCGTCGTGTTCGTCTACCCGTTGGTGTGGCTGCTGTCGGCGTCGTTCAAGCCGCGCGCCGAGATCTTCGACAACCGGCTCCTGCCACGGACCCCGACCCTGGAGAACTACCTCACGGTGTGGGACGCCGCCCCGCTGGGGCTGTGGCTGGCCAACACCCTGGTGGTCACGGCGCTCGCGGCCACCACCGTGACGCTCTCCAGCGCGCTCGTCGCATGGGGGTTCGCGCACTACCGGTTCCGGGGGCGCGGCCCGCTGTTCGGCCTGGTGCTCGCGACGATGATGCTGCCGGGCGCCGTCACGCTCATCCCGACCTACCTCATCTGGCACCAGCTCGGCTTCGTCGGCACCACGGTGCCGCTGTGGGCGGGCAACCTGTTCGGCAGCGCGTTCTACATCTTCCTGCTGCGGCAGTTCTTCCTGCGGCTGCCACGGGAGCCGTTCGAGGCGGCGCGGCTGGACGGGGCGAGCGAGTGGACGCTGTTCTGGCGCATCGCGGTGCCGCTGTGCCGACCGGCGCTGGTGCTCACGTTCCTGTTCGAGGCGCAGGCCTCGTGGACCGACCTCATGCGTCCGCTGGTCTACCTCCAGGACACCGCGACGTTCACGGTGCCGCGCGGGCTCAAGGCGGTGATCGACCAGTTCGGCCCGGGCGGCGAGTCGCAGTGGGAGGTCGTGGTCACGGCGTCGGTGATCACGACCGTCCCGATGATCCTGCTGTTCTTCGCGGGGCAGCGGTACTTCGTGCAGGGCATCGCCACCACGGGCTCGAAGGGTTAGCGGGTGCGGTTCGCCCGCAGGATCTCCTCCTGGTACGGCGCGACGACGGAACCCGACACCCGGCAGTCGAGCACGAGGAAGCGCCGCTCGCCGACCGGCTCGGCCGACCAGGCCGCCAGCCGGCCGAGGTCGTCCAGGGTGCGCACGACGACGCCCTCCGCGCCGACGGCGTCCGCCAGCGCGGCGAAATCCGTCTCGGGGATGAGCATGGGCTCCTCCGCGAGGCCCTGCCGGCCGTAGACGTGCACCTCGGCGCCGTACGCGGCGTCGTTCCACACGACGGCGAGGCCGCGGCCGCCCGCGGTGCGCACGGCGGTCTCGAGGTCGGCCAGCGCCATGAGGCCGCCGCCGTCACCCGTGGTGAGGACGACGGCGTCGTCGGGGCGGGCCTTGGCGGCGCCCGCGACGCTCGGGAAGCCGAGGCCGATGGACTGGTAGGCGGTGCCGACCATCATCATGCGGTCGGGGGAGGCCACGGGCCAGTACATGTTGGCCCAGCCGATGAAGTGACCGCCGTCGGAGACGACGACCCGGTCGCGCGGCAGCATCCCCGCGAGCCGGTGGGCGACGGTGCGCGGGTCGAGGCGGCCGTCGGGCGCGATCCCGTCGGCGGGGCCGGTGTCGTACCGGCGGGCCGCCGCGACGTCGACGGTCTCGCGCCAGCCCGACGGCTTGGCGCCCTGGGCGCGCAGCTCGTCGACGAGCGCACGCGTCACGAGGGCGGCGTCGCCGCGGATGAACCCGCCGACGTGGCGGTGCGTGGCCGCGGCCGCGATGTCGACCTGGACCACGCGCGTGCCGGGCGCGAACAGCTCGCCGAACCGCATCGTGAACTGGTTGAGGGACGCTCCGAGCACCACGGCGACGTCGGCCTGCCGCACGAGCTCCATGGCGTCGTGCGCGCCGAACCCGCCCGCGACGCCGAGGTCGTACCGGTCGTCGGGGAACACGCCGCGCCCGAGCGCGGTCGTGGCGGTGAGGGCGCCGGTGGCCTCGGCGAGCTCGCCGAGCGCCTCGCCCGCCCCGGCCAGCCACGCGCCGCGGCCCGCGAGCAGGACGGGACGCTCGGCTTCGGCGAGGTGCCGCGCCAGGTCGGTGATGGCGGCGGCGTCGAACGGGCCCGCCGGGGCGAGCGGGGCGGGCAGCACGGGCTCGGGCGCCTCGGGCACGGGCCCGGCCTCCAGCGCGGCGACGTCGTAGGGGATGGCCAGCACGACCGGCACACGGTAGGTCAGCGAGTGCTCGATGGCGATGACGCTCGTCGCGGCGGCGTCGGCCCGGCCGACGGTGTAGGTCCGCGCGCCGACGGCGGCTGCGAGCGCGATCTGGTCCACGTCCCACGGGCGCGGGCCCGACGTCGGCTCGTCGCCGGTGAGCAGCACGAGCGGCACGCGGGCCTGCGCGGCCTCGGCCAGCGCGGTGAGCGCGTTGGTGAACCCGGCGCCGTACGTGGCCGTGGCCGCCGCGATGCGGCCGGAGGCGCGGAAGTAGGCGTCGGCGGCGACGACGCCGCCCGCCTCGTGGCGCACGGCCGTGAAGCGCGCGGTGGTCGAGCGCGTCAGGTCGTCGAGGAACCAGGCGTTGCCGTTGCCCATGACACCGAAGACGTGGTCGACGTGACGGGCGACGGTGCGGGCGACGTGCGCGGAGACGGTGGGCACGGGGCCTCCAGGGGGAACAGTGACGGATGAGTGGAACGGTCCGTATGTGTCCCGTGCGGGCCCGGCAGGCGGGCCCGTCGCGCGCCCCTTTTTCGAGCGCAGGCGGGAGATGACCCGCCTCGACGCGCCGAGTATAACCACGGGTCGCGGCGCAGGTCAGGGCGTGGTCGGGACATGTCGGTGGACGCAGTTCAGGTCGCGGGCAGCAGCGCTCCCGCGAGGAACGCGGCGAGCTCCTCGCGCGCGGTCAGGGGCAGCACGGCGGCCACGTACTGGTCGGGTCGCACGACGACGACGGCGCCGCCGCGGTCGATGCCGCGCAGCGCGAAGATGTCCTGGGCCGGGTCGGCGGCGTACACCTTCTCGTAGTCGATCAGGCCGAACGGGCCGACCCGCGGCCGGAACACGCCGGGGACCGACGGGTGCTCGATCGTGTGGTGGTCCTGCTGGTAGACGACCTTGACGTCGAGCACCGCGTCCGGGTCGGCGCCCCGGGGCGTGTGCCGCAGCAGCGGGGAGCCGGCCGCGGTGCCGAGCCACTCGGCCCAGTCGCGCAGCGCCGACGGTTCGTCCGGGGCGGCGGCGTCCGCGAACGCGTAGACGCGCCACCGGCCGTCGGCGCGGGCGTGGTGGCCCAGGTGCGCCGGGTTGCCGTCCGCGACCCGCACGACGGGCGCCGACTTGAACCGCTTGCCGACCGGGAAACCCGTGGCGAGGTGCTGGTGCTCGGTGCCCGCCACGATCATCGACGGCTCGTACCGCGTCATGAACCCGCAGGGGAACTCCGCGGTCTTGACGTAGAAGTCCTCGAGGTACGTGGGGTCGGGCAGGTCCTCGGGCCGGGTCGCCATGAGGCGCGACCACTCGCGGTCGAAGTCGATGAGCTGCTGCGCGACGACCTGCCGCTCGGCGGAGTAGGTGGCCAGCAGGGACTCGGGTGCCCGGCCGGTGAGCACGTGCGCGAGCTTCCAGGCGATGTTCCAGCCGTCCTGCATGGACACGTTCATGCCCTGCCCAGCCTTGGCGCTGTGCGTGTGGCAGGCGTCGCCGGCCAGGAACACCCGCGGCGTGCGGGTGCCGGTGAGCTCGGCGGGCACGTCGTCGAACCCGTCGGTGACGCGGTGGCCGACCTCGTAGACGCTGTGCCAGGGCACGTCCTTCACGTCGAGCGTGTAGGGGTGGATGATCCGGTTGGCGCGGGCGACGATCTCGTCCGGCGTCGTCGCGCGGACGCGGCCGCCGTCGTCGGCCGGGACCTCGCCCAGGTCGACGTACCAGCGGGCCAGGAACCCGCCCTCGCGGGGGATGAGCAGGATCGAGCCGCCGTCGTGCGACTGGATGGCGCACTTGGTGCGCACGTCGGGGAAGTCGGTCACCGCGAGCACGTCCATCACGCCCCACGCGTGGTTGGCCTTGTCGCCCACGGGCTTGCGGCCGATGGCCTGCCGGACGGCGGAGTGCGCGCCGTCGGCCCCGATGACGTACCGGGCGCGCACGGTGCGCTCGCTGCCCTCGTGCGGTCCCGCGGCGTGCCGGAGGGTGACGGTGACGAAGCCGTCGCCCGTGTCCTCCGGCACGCTCAGGCCCGTGACCTCCAGGCCGTGGTCGGGCCGTACCCGCCCCGGGGCGTTCGCGGCGACCTCGGCGAAGTAGTCGAGCACGCGTGCCTGGTTGACGATGAGGTGCGGGAACTCGCTGATGCCGTCCGGGTCGTCGGGCGGCACCGCGCCCCGCACGATGTGCTCGGGGTGCTCCGGGTCCGGCTTCCAGAACGCCATCTCGGTGATCCGGTAGGCCTCGGCCGTGATCCGCTCGGCGAAGCCGAACGCCTGGAACGTCTCGACGGAGCGGGCCTGGATACCGTCGGCCTGGCCCATCTCCAGGCGGCCCGCGCGGCGCTCGACGACGTGCGTGCGGATGCCGGGGAACTGGGCGAGCTGCGCCGCCGCGATCATCCCCGCGGGCCCGCTGCCCACGATCAGCACGTCGACCTCGTCCGGCAGCTCGTCCGGGCGCTCGAGCCCGTACCCCGCGGCGGGGTGCAGGTGGGGGTCGCCGGTCACGTACCCGTGGTGGTGGAACTGCATCGATCGTCCTCTCAGGCCCTGGCCAGGCCGTAGACGGGGCTGGCGGCCTGCTGCTCCTCGTGGTCCGGCCCGAGCGGGATGCCCGTGCGGTCGCGCAGCAGCAGCACCGCCGCCAGGCCGAGCAGCGTCATGCCCGCCAGGTAGACGGTCACCGACGTCGTGCTGCCGGTCGCCTGCACCAGTGCCGTCGCGATGGTCGGCGCGAACGCGCCACCCAGGATCGAGCCGATCGCGTACGAGATCGACACGCCGGAGAACCGGATCGACGCGGGGAACAGCTCCGCGTACAGCGCGGCCTGCGGGCCGTAGGTGAGCCCGAGCCCCACCGACAGGAAGGACAGCCCGAGCAGCAGCGAGCCGAACGTGCCGCCGTGCACCAGCGGGAACAGCGTCAGCACGCCCGCGAGCTGCACCACGAACCCGGCCGCGTACGTCGTGCGGCGGCCCAGCCGGTCGGACAGCCACCCCGCCGCCCACGTCGAGGCGAGCCAGACGACGGCCGACGCCGTCACCGCCCACAGCACCGGGCCCTGCCCCATCCCGACGGGACCCGCCGGGTCCGAGGCGTAGCGCTGCACGTACCCGCCGGTGGTCATGTAGCCGACCGCGTTGTTGCCCGCGAACACCAGCGCCGCCACGATCACGAGCGGAGTGTGCCGGCGGAACAGGCGCAGCACCGGCTGCCGCGTGGTCTGTGCCCGCTCGGCGATCTCGACGAACACCGGGCTCTCCTCGACGCTGCGGCGCACCCAGTACCCGATGCCGATGAGCACGACGCTCAGCAGGAACGGCACGCGCCAGCCCCACGCGAGGAACGCGTCACCCGGCGCGACGGCCGTCATGAGGGCCAGCACCCCCGAGGCCAGGAGCAGGCCGAGCGGCACGCCGATCTGCGGCGACGCGCCGTACAGGCCGCGGCGGCGTACCGGCGCGTGCTCGCACGACATCAGCACCGCGCCGCCCCACTCGCCGCCCGCGGAGACGCCCTGCAGGATGCGCAGGAGCACCAGCAGCACCGGCGCGGCGATCCCGATCTGCGCGTACGTGGGCAGCACGCCGATCAGAGCCGTCGCCACGCCCATGAGCACGAGCGTGAGCACCAGGACCACCCGCCGCCCGTACCGGTCGCCGAGGTGGCCCGCGACGAACGCGCCCAGCGGCCGGAACAGGAAGCTGACCCCCACCGAGCCGAACGCCAGCAGCGTCGCGAGTCCCGCGCCGGCGGGCTCGAAGAAGAGCTGCCCGAACACGAGGCCCGCCGCCGACGCGTAGACGAAGAAGTCGTACCACTCGACGGTGGTGCCGACGATCGTGGCCGCGACGACGCGGCGGCGCTCGCGGGCGGTGGGCTGTGCGTCCAGTGACATCGCATGACTCCCTCGTCATCCGGCCTGCCCTCGTCGGCAGACGTGTCGTCCGGGCCCGTTGCCGGGTCCGCACCGACCATATACGATCTGTGATACGAAGCACCAGGGGTCACAGCGGACCCGTCGTCCGAGGGCAAGGGAGCTCATGGGTACGCACGCGCAGATCGGCCCGCTCACGCAGCGGCCGGGCAAGGTCGTCGCCGTCCACCTCGCGTACGCCTCGCGCGCCGCGCAGCGCGGACGGCGGCCCGCTGCGCCGTCCTACTTCCTCAAGCCCGCCAGCTCGCTGGCCGCGAGCGGTGGCGTCGCCGAGCGCCCCGCGGGGACCGAGCTGCTGGCGTTCGAGGGCGAGGTCGCGCTGGTCGTCGGCGAGCCGGCCCGGAACGTCACGGTCGAGGAGGCCTGGGACCACGTGGCCGCCGTGACCGCGGCGAACGACCTGGGCGTGTACGACCTGCGGTGGGCCGACAAGGGCTCCAACGTGCGTTCCAAGGGCCGCGACGGCTACACGCCGGTCGGCCCGGGACTGATCGACGCGCGCGCCGTCGACCCGGCGGGGCTGCGCGTGCGGACGTGGGTCAACGGGGAGCTCGTGCAGGAGGACACCACCGGCCCCGACGCGCTGCTGTTCCCCTTCGCCCAGATCGTGGCCGACCTGTCGCAGCACCTCACGCTCGAGCGGGGCGACGTGATCCTCACGGGCACGCCCGCGGGCTCGAGCGTCGTGGTGCCCGGTGACGTGGTCGAGGTCGAGGTGGACGCGCCCGCCGCGCCCGGCGCGCCGACGTCGGGCAGGCTGGTCACCACCGTGACGCAGGGCGAGGTGCCGTTCACGGACGTCGGCGCCGGTCCGAGGGTCGACGACACGCAGCGTGCCGAGGCGTGGGGGAGCCGGGAGGCCGCGGGGCTGGAGGCGCCGTTCGAGCTCACCGAGGAGCTGGCCGCGACCCTGCGCCGCACCCCGGTCGCGGGGCTCTCGGCGCAGCTGCGCAAGCGAGGGCTCGACCACGCCGTCATCGAGGGCGTGCTGCCCCTCGCGCCCGGCACGACGCTCGTCGGCCGGGCCAGGACCCTGCGGTTCGTGCCCTACCGGGCCGACCTGTTCGCCGCGCACGGTGGTGGGTACAACGCGCAGAAGCGCGTGTTCGACACGGTGGGCCCGGGCGAGGTGATCGTCATCGAGGCGCGCGGCGAACCCGGCGCGGCCACGCTCGGCGACGTGCTCGCCCTGCGCGCGCAGGTGCGCGGCGCGGCGGGCGTCGTGACCGACGGCCGCGTGCGCGACTCGGAGGCCGTCGCCGCCACCGGTCTGCCCGTCTTCGCCGCCGGGCCGCACCCGGCGGTGCTCGGCCGGCGGCACGTGCCGTGGGACACCGACGTCGCGGTCGCCTGCGGCGGCGCCACGGTGCTGCCGGGTG
The DNA here is from genome assembly GCF_013004695.1 of Promicromonospora citrea. Classification (GTDB taxonomy): domain Bacteria; phylum Actinomycetota; class Actinomycetes; order Actinomycetales; family Cellulomonadaceae; genus Promicromonospora; species Promicromonospora citrea. Next base: position 9,606 of record NZ_JABEMG010000074.1, on the reverse strand, counting down.
ACGTCGTGGTGGGTGACGCCGACGGCGTCGTCGTCGTCCCGCCGCACCTCGTCGCCGAGGTGGCACAGGCCGCGCTCGAGCAGGAGGAGCAGGACGAGTGGGTGGCCCGCCAGGTGGCGCAGGGGCACGGGATCGACGGGCTGTTCCCGCCGGACGAGGAGTGGCAGGCGCGCTACCGGGCCTCCCGGGGGGACGCGTGAGCGGCACGTCGGCCGTCGAGGACGCCTTCGAGGCGGTCAGCAAGTCGCAGACCGCCTACGGGTTCCTGCGCGAGCGCATCGCCCGGCGGGAGCTGAGCCCCGGGTACCGCCTCGTGCTGCAGAGCATCGCCGACGAGCTCGACATGAGCGTCGTCCCCGTACGCGAGGCCATCCGGCGCCTGGAGGCCGAGGGCCTGGTCACGTACGAGCGCAACGTCGGGGCACGGGTCGCGATGATCGACGAGCACGGCTACGTCGACGCGATGCAGGCGCTCGGCGTGGTCGAGGGCGCGGCGACCGGGCTCTCGGCGCCCGCCGTGTCGGCGGCCGACCTCGGGCGGGCACGCGAGGTCAACGACCAGCTCCGGGCCCTGCTCGACCACTTCGACCCGCACGCCTTCACCGCGCTGAACCAGCGGTTCCACTCCGTGCTGTTCGAGTCGTGCCCCAACCGCCTGCTCCTCGACATGGTGCACCGCGGGTGGGCCCAGCTCTCCGGGCTGCGGGACTCGACGTTCGCGTTCGTGCCCGGCCGTGCCCACGCGTCGGTGGCCGAGCACGACCACATCCTCGACCTCATCGCCCGCGCGGCCGACCCGCTCGAGATCGAGATCGCCGCGCGGGACCACCGCTGGGCGACCATGCAGGCGTTCCTCGACACCCGAGCCGGCACAGGGGCCGGCAGCCGGGCCGCCGACCACCGACCGACGGAGACACCGTGAACCAGCCGACCCGCCCCCTGCCCGCCGACCTGCCCGGGCACGTCCGGCACTACATCGACGGCGCGCTCGTCGACTCGGCCGACGGCGCCACGTTCGACGTGCTCGACCCCGTGACGAACGAGGCCTACACCCGGGCCGCCGCGGGGAAGGCCGCCGACGTCGACGCCGCCGTCGCCGCCGCGCGGAAGGCCTTCACCGACGGGCCGTGGCCGCGCATGCTGCCCCGCGAGCGCTCGCGGGTGCTGCACCGGATCGCGGACATCGTCGAGTCCCGCGACGCGCGGCTGGCCGAGCTGGAGAGCTTCGACTCCGGCCTGCCCATCACCCAGGCGCTCGGTCAGGCGCGGCGCGCGGCGGAGAACTTCCGCTTCTTCGCCGACCTCGTCGTCGCGCAGACCGACGACGCGTTCAAGGTGCCCGGCCGGCAGCTCAACTACGTCAACCGCAAGCCGATCGGCGTCGCGGGCCTCATCACGCCGTGGAACACGCCGTTCATGCTCGAGTCGTGGAAGCTCGCACCGGCGCTGGCCACCGGCAACACGGTGGTGCTCAAGCCCGCCGAGTTCACGCCGCTCTCGGCCTCGCTGTGGGCGGGCATCTTCGAGGAGGCCGGGCTCCCGGCCGGCGTGTTCAACCTGGTCAACGGCCTGGGGGAGGAGGCGGGCGACGCCCTGGTGAAGCACCCCGACGTGCCGCTCATCTCCTTCACCGGCGAGAGCGCCACGGGGCAGCTCATCTTCGCCAACGCCGCGCCGCACCTCAAGGGTCTGTCGATGGAGCTGGGTGGCAAGTCGCCCGCGATCGTCTTCGCCGACGCCGACCTCGAGTCCGCGATCGACGCGACGATCTTCGGGGTCTTCTCGCTCAACGGCGAGCGCTGCACCGCGGGCAGCCGCATCCTCGTCGAGCGCGCCGTCTACGACGAATTCGTCGAGCGGTACGCGGCGCAGGCCGCGCGGGTGCGGGTCGGCTACCCGCACGACCCCGCGACCGAGGTCGGCGCGCTCGTGCACCCCGAGCACTTCGCCAAGGTCATGGAGTACGTCGAGCTCGGCAAGGGCGAGGGGCGCCTGGTCGCGGGCGGCGGGCGCCCCGAGGGCTTCGAGACCGGCAACTTCGTCGCCCCCACCGTGTTCGCGGACGTGCCGCGCGACGCCAAGATCTTCCAGGAGGAGATCTTCGGGCCGGTCGTGGCGATCACCCCGTTCGACACCGAGGCCGAGGCGCTCGAGCTGGCCAACGGCGTGCGCTACGGCCTGGCGGCCTACGTCTGGACGAACGACCTGCGCCGCGCGCACACCTTCTCCCAGTCGGTCGAGGCCGGGATGGTCTGGCTCAACTCGAACAACGTGCGCGACCTGCGCACCCCGTTCGGCGGCGTCAAGGCCTCGGGCCTGGGCCACGAGGGCGGCTACCGCTCGATCGACTTCTACACGCACCAGCAGGCGGTGCACGTCACGCTCGGTGCCGCCCACCACCCGACGTTCGGCAAGGGAGCCTGACGCTGTGCCCGAGAACCTGATCCCCACCCCGGCCGCGCCCCCGCCGGACATCGTGCGGTGCGCCTACCTCGATCTCGTGGTGACCGACCTCGCCGCGTCGCGCGACTTCTACGTCGACGTGCTGGGCCTGGTCGTCACGCACGAGGACGACGACGCCGTCTACCTGCGCAGCCTCGAGGAGTTCATCCACCACAACCTGGTGCTGCGCAGGGGGCCGGTGGCCGCGGCCGCCGCGTTCGCCTACCGGGTGCGCGCGCCCGAGGAGCTCGACCGGGTCGTGGCGTTCTACCGCGAGCTCGGCTGCCGGGTCGAGCGGCGGGCCGAGGGCTTCACACGTGGCGTGGGCGACTCGGTGCGCGTCACCGACCCGCTCGGCTTCCCGTACGAGTTCTTCTACGAGGTCGAGCACGTCGAGCGCCTGGCCTGGCGGTACGACCTGCACACCCCGGGCGCGCTCGTCCGCCTGGACCACTTCAACCAGGTCACGCCCGACGTGCCGCGCGCCGTGCGGTACATGGAGGACCTCGGCTTCCGCGTCACCGAGGACATCCAGGACGCCGAGGGCACCACCTACGCCGCGTGGATGCGGCGCAAGCCGACCGTGCACGACACGGCGATGACGGGCGGCGACGGGCCGCGCCTGCACCACGTCGCGTTCGCCACCCACGAGAAGCACAACATCATCGCGATCTGCGACAAGCTCGGCGCGCTGCGGCAGAGCGACCGGATCGAGCGCGGGCCCGGCCGGCACGGCGTGTCCAACGCGTTCTACCTCTACCTGCGCGACCCCGACGGCCACCGCGTCGAGATCTACACGCAGGACTACTGGACGGGCGACCCGGACAACCCGGTGGTCACCTGGGACGTGCACGACAACCAGCGCCGCGACTGGTGGGGGAACCCCGTGGTGCCGTCCTGGTACACCGAGGCCTCGCCCGTGCTCGACCTCGACGGCAACCCGCAGCCCGTCGTCGCGCGCACCGACACCTCCGAGATGGCGGTGACCATCGGCGCCGACGGGTTCTCCTACACCCGCCCCGAGGACGACGAGGACGCGCTGCCCTCGTGGAAGCAGGGCGAGTACAAGCTGGGGCACCAGCTGTGACGGCCGGGCGCACGCTGGACGACGCGGCGGTCACCGCCATCGCCGACGAGCTCGCGCGGGCCGAGACGGACCGCGCCACGGTGCCGCTGCTCACGGCGCGCCACCCGGGCATGACCGTCGAGGACGCCTACGCCGTGCAGAACATGTGGCGTCGCCGAGGCATCGAGGCCGGGCGGCGGCCTGTGGGCCGCAAGATCGGCCTCACCTCCAAGGTCATGCAGGCGGCCACGGGCATCACCGAGCCCGACTACGGCGCGATCTTCGCCGACATGGTGATCGAGAACGGCGCGGTGATCGACCACGCGCGGTTCTCCAACGTCCGCGTCGAGGTCGAGCTCGCGTTCGTGCTCCGCGAGGGCCTGACCGGTCCGCGCGCCACCGTGTTCGACGTGCTGCGCGCCACCGAGTACGTGGTGCCCGCGCTGGAGATCCTGTCGTCCCGGATCGAGATGCCCGGCCGCACCATCGTCGACACCATCAGCGACAACGCCGCGATGGGCGCCATGGTGCACGGCGGGCGCCCCGTCGCCCCCGACGCCGTGGACCTGCGCTGGGTCGCCGCGCTCCTGCACCGCAACGAGGCCGTCGAGGAGTCGGGTGTCGCGGCGGCCGTGCTCGGTCACCCCGCCGCGGGCGTCGCGTGGCTCGCGAACAAGCTCGCGCAGCACGGCGACGCGCTCGAACCGGGCGAGATCGTCCTGGCCGGGTCCTTCACGCGGCCCGTCTGGATCGAGCCCGGCGACACCGTGCTGGCCGACTACCGAGAGCTGGGGACCGTCTCGTGCCGCTTCGTGTGACCCTCCCGCCCACCCTCCGCGACCGGCTCGCCGCCGCCGACCGGCCGCTGGCCGGTATGTGGGTCTGCACGGGCAGCCCCACGGTCGCCGAGATCTGCGCCGGGGCCGGCCTCGACTGGCTCCTGATCGACGGCGAGCACTCGCCGATCGGCCTGGAGACGACGACCGAGCTGCTCCGCGCCGTCGCCCCCTACCCGGTCACGCCCGTGGTGCGCGCGCCGTCGGGCGACGCCGTGGTGCTCAAGCAGCTCCTCGACCTCGGCGCGCAGAACGTGCTCGTGCCCATGGTCGACACCGCGGAGCAGGCCGCCGACGTCGTGCGCGCCGTGCGCTACCCGCCCCGTGGCGTGCGGGGCGTGGGCAGCGCGCTGTCCCGCGGTGCCCGGTGGAACCGCGTCGAGGGCTACATGCGCGACGCCGACCGGTACGTCTCGCTGTTCGTCCAGGTCGAGTCCGCGACGGCGGTCGACAACGCCGCCGACATCGCGGGTGTCGACGGCGTCGACGGCGTGTTCGTCGGCCCCTCCGACCTCGCGGCGTCGATGGGGCTGCTCGGACAGCAGACCCACCCGGAGGTCGTCGTCGCGGTGCGCCGCGCCGTCGACGCCGTGCGCGCGGCCGGCAAGCCCGTCGGCGTCAACGCGTTCGACCCCGAGGTCGCGCAGGCCTACCTCGACGCGGGGGCGACGTTCGTGCTCGTCGGCGCCGACGTCGCGCTGCTGGCCCGCGGGTCGGAGGCGCTCGCGGACCGGTGGTCGGGCGGGGCAGGGGAGTAACGGCTCAGAACCGCGGGCGTCGGCGTGGGCGCCGGTGGCGACCGCCCTCGTGGCCCCGTGCCGCGAGGCCCCTGCCTCGGTCGCGCAGCGCCCAGGACTCCTCGCGGACCGCCACGAACGCGCGCGTGCACGGCGGGCACGCGTCGAGGTGTGCCTCGAGCCGGCGCTGCCTGCTCGGCGCGAGGCCGCCCGTGACGTACTCGTACAGCGCAGCCCGTACGGCCCGGCACACGGGGTCCACGGCGGCCGGGCGCGGCGTGCCGGAGACCTGATCGAGCCGGGCGAGCCGGTCCCGGAGCGCGCCGACGTCGGCGCGGCGTGCGGCGTCGTCGCCGGCACGCGCACGGGCGACCACCGGACCGGTGGTCAGGTCACCGCCGGACGACACACGCACGCGCACAGCGTCGCACAGGCTGCGGGGTGCCCGTGTCGGGCGCGTGATACGGATGTCCTGATCCGAGGGTTCCTGGTCCGTCCCGACAGTGGGCGGCGCGGGGCGGGCGCGCGACGGTGGTGGCATGACACAGAAGACACTGGCCACGCCCGAGACGATCGCGGGCATCGCCGTCCCCGACACCGGCCTCGCCCGCGCGGCGACCACCCTCGTCCGGGAGGCCGCCGACGACACCGTGTTCGACCACTCACGCCGCGTGTACCTGTGGGGCATGCTGCAGCTCGCCGCGCAGGGGCAGGAGGCCGACCCCGAGATCGCCTATGTCGGCGCCATGTTCCACGACCTCGGGCTGACGGCGGCCCACCGCACCACGGACCGCCGCTTCGAGATCGACGGGGCCGAGGCGGCGTACGGGTTCCTGCGCGACCACGGCCGCTCGGCCGACGAGGCGCGCGCCGCCTGGCTCGCCGTCGCGCTGCACACGACGCCGGAGGTACCGCTCCACCTGCCGCCCGAGGTCGCCGTCGTGACGCTCGGCGTCGAGACGGACGTGCTGGGTCTGCGGCTGGACCAGATCGACCCGGGGCTGCGCGCCGAGGTGGTTGCCGCCCATCCGCGGCCCGACTTCAAGAAGCGCATCCTCCACGCCTTCTACGAGGGCATGGCCGACCGCCCGGACACCACGTTCGGCACCATGAACGACGACGTGCTCGCCCACTTCGACCCGGAGTTCCGGCGCGCGGACTTCGTTCGCGTCATCATGGAGAACGCGTGGCCGGAGTGACCGCGGACACCCGGTGGTGACGGGCTGCCCGGCGGAGCAGGCGACCGCACGACAGGAGGAGCCCGTGGCAGGCAGCCAGGACGTGGTGTTCGTCGTCTTCGACGGCGTGAAGATGCTCGACGTCACGGGCCCGGCCGAGGTCTTCGCCGAGGCGCGGACGTTCGGCGCCGGGTACACCCTGCGCTACGTCTCGGTGTCGGGGGCCCGTCCGGACCTCCGTCGGCGCGGCGCTGCCGGTCGACGGCGGGGCGGCCGACCTGGACGAGGCCGGCACGCTGGTCGTCCCCGGCGGGGACGAGCTGGTCGGCCGCCCCGTCCCCGCGGGCCTGGCGGAAGTCGTACGCGACCTGCGTCCGCGGACGCGCCGGCTGGTCTCGGTCTGTACGGGCTCGTTCGTGCTCGCTGCGGCCGGGGTGCTGGACGGTCGCCGGGCGACCACGCACTGGCGGCACGCGCCGCTGCTCGCCCGGGCATACCCGGAGGTGCACGTGGAGGCCGACGCGCTCTTCGTGGAGGACGACGGCGTGCTCACCTCCGCGGGCGTGTCGGCGGGCATCGACCTGGCGCTCGCGCTCGTCGAGCAGGATCACGGCGCCGGCCTCGCCCGCGACGTGGCGCGCAGCCTCGTGCTGTTCATGCAGCGCCCGGGCGGCCAGTCGCAGTTCTCGGCCCCGCTCGCGCTGCGCCCGCCCCGCGCCCCGGCCCTGCGCGCCGTCGTCGACCTGGTCGCCGCGCAGCCCGCGGACCCGCACACCGCGACCTCGCTCGCCGCGACGGCCGGGATCACACCGCGGCACCTCGCGCGGCTGTTCCGGACCGAGCTCGGCACGTCACCCGCGCGGTTCGTCGAGGACGCGCGCCTCGACCACGCCAAGCGTCTGCTGGACGCCGGGCACGGCGTGGCCGAGGCCGCGAGGGGGGCCGGGTTCGGCAGCACGGAGACGATGCGGCGCCGGTTCGTCGCGCGGCTCGGTGTCGCGCCGAGCCGCTACCGGGCGAGGTTCGGGACGACCGGGCCGGGGGACAGCCGGGGCTGAGCCGACGCGGGGCGTGGGTCAGCGCGAGGCGTCCAGCCGGTCCCGCAACGCCGCCGTGAGGGCGGCCACCTGGTCGAGCTGGTCGGGGTCCAGCGCCTCGACGAACAGCTCACGGACCGCGCGCAGGTGTGGCACCGACGCGCTGCGGAACGCGTGCGCGCCGTCGTCGGTGAGCACGACCCAGGCGCCCCGGTAGTCGACGGCGCACTCCTCGCGCCGCACGAGCCCGCGGTCCTCCATGCGGCGCAGGTGGTGCGAGAGCCTGCTGCGCTCCCAGCCGACGGCGTCGGCCAGCTCCGACGAGCGCAGCCGGCGCCCGTCGGCCTCGCTGAGGGCGAGCAGCACGGTGTAGTCCCCCGTGGAGAGGCCGGACTCCTTCTGCAGCCGGCTGGTCAGCCGGGCGTCGAGGGCCCGCGCGGTCTCGATGTACCCGCGCCAGGCACGCAGCTCGTCGGGTGTGGGGGAGCGGCGGCGGCCCTGCCGGGTGCTGTGCGTCACGAGAGACCTCCAGTGGTTGACGCGTCAACTATATCCGGCGCATGATTGACACGTCAACGACATGACCAGAGAAGTGGACGCTCTCATGAGTGACATCGCGCGTGACATCGAGTTCGGCATCGACACGTTCGGCGACCTGCCGCGGGGCGACGACGGTGAGATCGTCACCTACGCCGAGGCGATCCGGCGCACGGTCCAGGAGGCGGTGCTGGCGGACGGCGCGGGCGTCGACGTGGTCGCCGTCGGCGAGCACCACCGCTCCGAGTTCGCGATCTCGACGCCCGAGACCGTGCTGGCGGGCATCGCGACCGCGACCGAGCGCATCCGCCTCGCCTCCGGCGTCACCGTGCTCAGCTCGGACGACCCGGTGCGCGTGTTCCAGCGGTTCGCCACGGTCGACGCGCTGTCGAACGGCCGCGCCGAGGTGATCCTCGGGCGCGGCTCCTTCACCGAGTCGTTCCCGCTGTTCGGCTACGACCTGCGCGACTACGACCAGCTCTTCGAGGAGAAGATCGACCTGTTCGTCAAGCTCCTCGACGAGAAGCCGGTCACCTGGGAGGGCACGCTGCGCCCCGCGCTGCACGAGGCCGACGTGTTCCCCAAGACCGAGTCCGGCCGCCTCACGACGTGGGTCGGCGTCGGCGGCTCGCCGCAGTCCGTGATCCGCACCGCCCGCTACGGGCTGCGGCTCATGCTCGCGATCATCGGTGGGCCGGCCGAGCGGTTCGCGCCCTACGTCGACCTGTACCGCCGGGCCGCCGAGCAGTTCGGCACCACGGCCCACCCCGTCGGCATGCACTCGCCGGGCTTCGTCGCGGAGACGGACGAGGAGGCCAAGGAGCTCTTCTTCCCGGGCTTCAAGGTGGCCCGCGACCGGATCGGGGCCCAGCGCGGCTGGCCGCCCCTGCGCCGCGAGGACTTCGAGGCCGAGGTCGAGCACGGCTCGCTCTACCTCGGATCGCCCGAGACCGTCGCCCGCCGGATCGCGGCGGCGATCCGCGCGCTCGACGTCGGCCGCTTCGACCTCATCTACTCCTCGGGCGGCGCCCTGCGCGCGAGCGACCGGCTGCGCTCCGTCGAGCTCTACGGCACCCGCGTGCTGCCGATGGTCCGCGAGCTGCTCGCGGACGAGCCGCAGCGGCAGGGCACGGTGCTCGCATGACGGCGCGCACCCTCGGCATCCTCGGTGCGGGCAAGGTCGGCACCGTGCTCGCCCGGCTCGCCGTCGCGGCCGGCTACCGCGTGCTCGTGGCCGGGTCCGGCGACCCCGCGCGGATCGCGCTCACGATCGAGGTCCTCGCCCCCGGCGCCGAGGCGGTCGACGCGGCGACGGCGGCCCGCGAGGCCGACGTCGTCGTGCTGGCGCTGCCGCTGAGCCGGTACCGGGCGATCCCGGCCGGCGACCTGACGGGCAAGGTCGTCGTCGACGCCATGAACCACTGGTGGGAGGTCGACGGTCCGCGCGAGGACCTCCTGCCGCCCGACCGCTCCTCGAGCGAGCACGTCCAGGAGTCGCTGCCCGGCGCGCGCGTCGTCAAGGCGTTCAACCACATGGGGTACCACGACCTCGAGGACGGTGCACGGCCCGCCGGCGCTCCGGACCGCGCGGCGATCGGCATCGCGGGCGACGACCCGGGCGACGTCGCGGCCGTGGCCGCCGTCGTGGACGCGCTCGGCTTCGACCCCGTGGTCGCCGGCCCGCTCGCGAGCGGCGCGCGCATGGAGCCGGGCACCCCGGCGTTCGGGGCCGACGTCGACGCCGAGCGCCTGCGCGCGCTGCTGGACGCCGGG
>NZ_JABEMG010000073.1 GCF_013004695.1 Promicromonospora citrea | reverse complement strand
CGGCACCCGGCCGCTGGAACCCCTGCCGCCGGACGCCGCGCCCGACGTCGTCGACCTGCGCACCCGGCTCGACCACGCGGCCGGTCGCACCGCCCGGCACGTGCAGACGGCGCTCGCGGCGGCCTGGCCGGCGGCGCGCGAGCTGCCGGAGCCGGAGGGCGGTGTCGGCGCTGGTCAGGGGGATGTGACGGATGGCACAGGAGAACTCGGGCTGGACGATCGCGGACTTGCCGTGCTTATTGCCCGATTCACCCGGTACGGTGTATCGGCGGATCTCGACAAGACAGGTGCAAAACGTGGTGCAGAATTTCCTGGACGGTTGTCCAGGAGCGCTCCGCGCCGTGAGCCGCTCGTCGTGATCACCCGTGAACCCGTCCAGGGTTCGGCCGAGCGGGCCCGGCTGGAGAAGCTGTGGGCCGTGCGACCGGACCTCGTCGTGGTGCACACGGGCCTTCCCGGACCGGTCGAGGACTGGTTCGGGACGTTGCCCGGCGGTGGACCGGTGGTCGTGGCGGCGTGCGGGACGGGGCGGGCGAACGCGTCCGCGGCCGTCGCGCGCCTGCAGGGCCGGTGAAGCGGGGGACGGGACGCGGGATGAACGACGCGGGATCAACTGAGCCACAGCGGTGCACAGCACACGAGCAGCGAAGGAAAGGGGCACGCCGATGATCGCGGAGGCGGGATTCGAACGGCACGCACAGTCGGCGCCGCGCCCGGTCTCACCCACCGAGGAGCGCAACCCGCGCACCCGTGACATCGACGTGGTCTCCACGGCGGACATGGTGCGCATGATCACCGATGAGGACGCCGCCGTCATCGCGGCCGTCCGCGCGGCGCACCCGCGGATCGTCGAGGCGGTCGACCTCGCCGTCGAGGGCATCCGCGCCGGCGGGCGCGTGCACTACGTCGGCTCCGGCACCTCCGGGCGCATGGGCCTGCTCGACGCCGCCGAGCTGCTGCCCACGTACGGCGTGGGCGAGGAGATGTTCGTGCCGCACCTGGCCGGCGGGCTGGGCGCCTTCAAGAAGGCGGTCGAGGGGGCGGAGGACGACGGCGAGGCCGGTGCCGCGCTGGTGGCCGACGTCGGGCCGGCCGACATGGTGTTCGGCATCGCGGCCAGCGGCAACACCCCCTACGTGGGCGGTGCGCTCGACATGGGCCGGGCCCGCGGCGCGCGCACCGTGCTGCTCGCGTCCAACCCGTTCGCGCTGCTCGCGCCGAAGGCCGACGTGCCGATCCTGGTCAACACCGGGCCGGAGGCCATCACCGGATCCACCCGCATGAAGGCCGGTACGGCGCAGAAGATGGTGCTCAACACCTTCTCGACCGCCGTCATGGTGCGCCTCGGCAAGACCTACTCGAACCTGATGGTCGAGGTGCTCGCCACCAACGCGAAGCTGCGCCGTCGGCTGGTGCGGTTGCTCACGCAGGCGACCGACCTCGAGCCTGACGTCTGCGAGAACGCTCTCGCGGCGACCGACGGCGACCTGCGGGCCGCCCTCGTCATGCTGGTGGCGGGCGTGGACCGGTCGGCGGCGTTCGCGGCCCTGGCGGCGGCCCCGGGCACGTCGGTCCGCGAGGCCCTGGCCCGCCTGGGCGTACCCCCCTCGAGGTAGTCATGTGGCGAGGTAGTCATGTGGCGAGGTAGTCACCTGGCGAGGTAGTCATGCAGCGAGGTAGTCACGCAGCGAGGTAGTCACTCAGGTTCCGCCGGGGTGACTACTTCGCCACGTGACTACCTCGGCGGGGTGGGGCGGGGGCCGAAGATCGCGGTGCCGACGCGGACGATCGTCGCGCCCTCGGCGATCGCGAGCTCCAGGTCGTTCGTCATGCCCATCGAGAGCTCGGTCGCGGCCGCGGTACCCGGCGCACCCGAGGCGAGCACCCCGTCGCGGATCGCGCGCAGCCGGGCGAAGCCCGCGCGGACGCCCTGCTCGCCGGAGTCCTCGACGCGGGCGCCGATCGTCATGAAGCCGCGCAGCCGCAGGCCCGGCAGGGCGGCGACGGCGGTCGCCAGCCCCGCGGCGTCCTCCGGCGTGACGCCGGACTTGCTCTCCTCGCCCGACACGTTGACCTGGACCAGCACGTCCAGGGTGCGCTCGTCGCGCACGCACCGGTCGGAGATGGCGCGGGCCAGCTCGGGCGAGTCGAGGGTCTCCAGCCCTGTCGCCGTCGCCAGCACCTGGTTGATCTTGTTGCGCTGCAGGTGGCCGATCATGTGCACCTCGAGCGCGCCGTCCGCGACCCGTCCGGCGACGGCGGGTGCCTTGGCGACGAGCTCCTGGACGCGGTTCTCGCCGATGAGGTCGACGCCCGCCGCCAGGGCCTCCAGCACGGCCTCGGCCGGCTGTGTCTTGGTCGCCACGAGCAGGCGCACCTCGCCCGGGTCGCGTCCGGCGGCCCCCGCGGCCGCCGCGATCCGCGCGCGGACGACGGCGAGGCGCTCGGCGATCGTCGACCCGCTGGGAGCGGGGGAGACCGGCGACCCGGCGGGAGCAGGGGACGGAGAATCGGTCGGCACGGGCCGAGTCTAAGGTCCGGCGGTCAGGGTCGGTTCAGGGGACCACCCGGTACCGCGAGTCGCGCGGACTACGGGAGGATAGGCGGTATGAAGACGCTGCTGAACATCATCTGGGTCATCTTCGCGGGCTTCGGGCTGTGGGTCGGCTACATGCTCGCGGGGATCATCTGCTGCCTGCTCATCGTGACCATCCCGTTCGGCATCGCGTCCTTCCGCATCGCGGGCTACGCGCTGTGGCCGTTCGGCCGTGAGGTGGTCGAGAGCCCGAGCTCCGGCGCGCTCGCGCTCATCGGCAACGTGATCTGGGTGGTCGTGGCGGGCTGGTGGCTCGCGCTGGGCCACGTGATCACCGCGATCCCGCTGGTCATCTCGATCATCGGCATCCCGATGGCGTGGGCCAACCTCAAGCTCATCCCGGTCTCGCTCATGCCGCTCGGCAAGCAGATCGTGTCGAGCGACGCGCTCCTGCCGACCTACCGCAAGCAGGTCGCGGCGGCCTGAGCCCCGTCCGAGAACTGCCGTCCGCGCTCAGTCGCGCGCGATCGGCGCCGTCGTCCCGCCCGTGAGGGTGAGCAGGTCGGACGGCGTGAGGCCCACGTCGAGGCCCCGCCGTCCGCCCGAGACGTAGACGACGTCGAACGCCGCCGCCGACTCGTCGAGCACCGTCCGGTGCCGCGTCTTCTGACCGAGCGGCGAGATGCCGCCCACCACGTACCCCGTCGCGCGCTCGGCCGCGGCCGGGTCGGCCATCGCCGCCTTCTTGCCGCCGGCCGCACGGGCCAGCGCCTTGAGGTCGAGCTTGCGGTCCACGGGCACGATGCCGACGACGAGGGCGCCGTCGACGTCGGCCAGCAGCGTCTTGAACACCTGGCCCGGGTCGGCGCCGATCGCCTGGGCGGCCTCCATGCCGTAGCTCAGGTCGCTCGCCGGGTCGTGCTCGTAGGGGTGCAGCGTGTGCGGCAGCCCGGACTTCTCCAGCGTCACGACGGCGGGCGTCCCGTGGCTGGCGCGCTTCGAGTTCTTGGCCACGACGCGATTGTGCCGTGCCGGAGGAATCCCGCGCATCCCGGTCGGGTACCGGGTCGTTAGCGTGGGGGCGTGCTCCTCCTCCTTCTCGTCCTGGCCATCCTGTTCGGCGGCGCTCTCCAGCGGGTGGCGGGGATGGGGTTCGGCCTCGTGGCCGGTCCGTTCATCGTGCTGCTGCTCGGGGCGCGGGAGGGGGTCCTGTTCGTCAACGCCGTGGGCGCGGTCATGGCGTTGGTCGTGCTCTGGCGCATGCTCTCCGGCGTCGACTGGAGACGGTACGCGTGGCTGGTCGCGGCGTCGGTCAGCACGAGCGTGCCCGCCGCGTTCCTCATGCGGGACGCGAGCCCGGCCACCCTGGAGATCGTGGTGGGCCTGGTGGTCGTGGTCGCGATGACGCTGGCCCTGGTCACCAACCGGCTGCGCGGTGCGCGCCGCCCGTTCCCGGAGCACGCCCGGTGGCCGCTGCTCGTGACGGGCGTGGCCAGCGGGTTCGGCAGCGTGGCCGCGGGGATCGGCGGCCCGCCGCTGGCCGTGTACTCCGTGCTCGACCGGTGGGACCCGCGTGCGTTCGCCGCCACGGCGCAGCCGTTCTTCATGACCAACGCGGTGGCCGCGGTGGTCGCGAAGGTGACCGTGGCCGACGTCGTCCTGCCGCCCCTGGCGTGGTGGGCCTGGCTGGTCGTGGGTGCCGCGCTGTTCGGCGGCGTCTGGGTGGGCGAGCTGCTGGCCGGCCGGGTCTCGGCGAGCGCCACCCGCCGGGTGCTGGTGGCGCTCGCCTACGTGGGCGGCCTGGCGACCCTGACCCGCGGCCTGGTGACCCTGCTGACCTGACAGCGCAGAGGCCCGGCAGCCCCGGGGGCCGGCGCCGACTGCAGACTTCGTCGCGCCCGGCCGGCGCCCGCTGCAGAGTTTCTTCCGGGGCACGGGGGCTCAGCGGGGAGGAACTCTGCAGTCGGCGGGGCTGGGCGCGACGAAGGCGGGTCAGCCTAGGGCAGCGGGGTCAGATGCATCCGGGGCTCGCCCGACGACGTGAGGCGGGCCGTGCCGAGGTCGCCGACGGTGCAGCTGCCGCTGCGCGGGGCGCCGTCGTTCCAGACCTGCCGCAGGCAGTTGCGCATGGCGAGCTGGCCCCAGTAGCTGGGGTGCAGCGACTCCTGGACGTAGTACGGCGAGTCGCCGATCGTGCTCACCGTGCGGATCTGGTTGACCCACTCGGTGCGGTCGACGGCGCCGGGCGCGCGCCAGTCGGCCAGGCCCACCTCCTCGTAGAGGCCGACGCCGGTCTCGCACAGCCGCTTGCCGTCGAACGCGTGCGTCATGTCGAGGGTGCGGACGTTCGGCAGGCCGACGTCGGCGGCGGCGCCGAGCAGGGCGCCGTTGATGGTCGGCAGGGCGGTGGCGTTGGCCCAGTCGGCGTCGCGGTTCCACAGGCCGCAGCCGCCGACCGTCTGGCGGGTGTACCCGGACTCGGCGTACCGGAAGCCGGACCCGTCCGGCACGGGCGAGGGGTAGGTCTGCACGACGAGCGTCCACTGGTCGGTCGTGTACCCGGCGTTGCTCATGGCGGTGGCGACGTTGCCGAGCGCCTGCGTGACCCGGGCGCGGACCTGCGCCACGTTCTCGGGCGTGAAGTTCCGGGCGACGGAGCCGTCGTCGTGGCAGTAGTTCTTCCACCAGGACGGCGAGGTGAGGAAGTTGACCACGCAGGTCTGCACGACGTCCGCGAAGCCGAAGTCGTTGCCGCCGATCGATACCACGACCATCCGGACGTTCCGCGTGGCCGCCGCCTCCTGGAGCATGAGCGCCTGGCCCTGGCCGGCCGTGCCGTCGTAGAAGTCGATGCCGGGCTTGAAGGGGGAGCCGGTCGAGGTCGCCGTCGTCGCGCCGCTGCACGCGAGGTTGAGCCCGTTGATGCCTCCGCCGATGTACGCCTCGGCCGACGACGCGCGGTGGCAGCGGGGGATGAGCTCCGCCGTGCCGTCGGGGTTGTCGAGATAGGCGGTGCGTCCGAGCGCGTCGGCGCGGCGGTGGTCGCGGTTGGAGGCGCCCGCCCACCGGCCCGCCTCGCCGGAGATGTACGAGTCGCCGAGCGTGACGACCCAGGGCGCGCCGACGCCCGGGCCGTCCGTGGTGAGCGGCGCGGTCCGTGCCGCGGCGGCTCCGGGCGGTGCCGCGGCGGCTCCGGGCGGCGCCGTGGCGACGAGGGCGACGGCGAGGAGCGCCGCGGCGGTGAGGAGCCCGAACGTGAGCCGGGCGCGGACGTGGAGGGGCGGTCGGGTGAGCGTGCGCAGGTGCGTCGTCATGGGCACTCCTGTGTCCAGGCAGCGCTCGTGACGCTGCTGACCGGAACTCAATTGACGCGAGTTTACGGTGCAGCCCAGAATCAGTAAATAGTTGGCAAAGTCAGATCTGGCCCACGTCCAGGATCGTCAGCACGACCTCGCCCGCCTCGTCGCTCGCCGCGAGGTCGACCTGCGCGGTGATCGCCCAGTCGTGGTTGGCGTCGGCGTCGTCGAGCACCTGGCGCACCCACCAGAAGCCCGGCTCGACGCGTGCGGTGTCACCGCCCGCCCCGCCCGGCAGCTCGGCGCCCGGCTCCAGGATGGTGAGCAGCGCGGCCGAGCGGGCCTCGGGGCCGATGCCGATCGCGTCGTCGCCCTGCTCCTCGAACAGCGGGTCGAGGGCGTCGGCCCACGCGTCGGCGTCCCACCCGCCGCCCAGGGCGGCCAGGGGGCCGTAGGCCTCGCGGGCCGCGAGCTCGACGCGGCGGAACAGCGCGTTGCGCACCAGCCGGCGGAACGCGCGCGGGTTGCCCGTGACCGGCCGCACGGGGGCCTCGGCGCCCGCGTCGGCGAGCTCGCCGTCGGTCACGAGGTCGGCGTCGTCGTCCACGGGGTTGGCCAGGCGCTCCCACTCGTCGAGCAGCGAGGAGTCCACGCCGCGCACGAGCTCGCCGAGCCACTCGATGATCTCCTGCACCTCCTCGGTGCGGTGCTCCTCGGGCACCACCTGGCGCACGGCCCGGTAGGCGTCGGCGAGGTAGCGCAGCACCACGCCCTCGGTGCGCTCCAGCCCGTAGACGCTCACGGTCTCGGCGAACGTCATGGCCTTCTCGACCATGTCGCGCACCACCGACTTCGGCGACAGCTCGGCGTCCGCCACCCACGGGTTGGTGCGGCGGTAGGCCTGGAAGGCCGGCTCGAGCAGGTCCTCCAGCGGCTTGGGCCAGGTGACCTCCTCGAGCAGCTCCATGCGCTCCTCGTACTCGATCCCTTCGGCCTTCATCGCGGCGACGGCCTCGCCACGGGCCTTGTTCTGCTGGCCCATGAGCACCTGGCGCGGGTCGTCGAGCGTCGCCTCGATCACGGAGACGACGTCGAGCGCGTGCGCCGGGTTCTCGACGTCGAGCAGGTCCATGGCCGCCAGGGCGAACGGCGACAGCGGCTGGTTGAGCGCGAAGTCGCGCGGGAGGTCCACCATGAGGCGGGCCGACGGGCGCTGCCCGCCCGCGCCGTCGGGCACGCGGACCTTCTCGACCACCCCGGCCACGCGCAGCGAGCGGTAGATGCGGAACGCCTGCCGCACGTGCTCGGCCTGCTGCGTCTCGCTGTCGTGGTTCGCGGTGAGCAGGTGGCGCATCGCGTCGACAGGATCTTCCGAGGTGCCCGCCGACGCCCGGGCCAGCACGTTGAGCACCATCGCGTGGTTCACGCGGAACTGCGAGACCAGCGGCTCGGGGTCGGCGTCGCGCAGGCGCTCGAACGTGGCCTCCGTCCAGTTCACCGAGCCCGACGGCGCCTTCTTGCGCACGATCTTCTTGAGCTTCTTCGGGTCGTCGCCGGCCTTGGCCAGGGCCTTGCGGTTCTCGATCACGTGCTCGGGCGCCATGACGAGCACCTCGCCCACGGTGTCGTAACCGGCCCGCCCGGCCCGCCCCGCGATCTGGTGGAACTCGCGCGCCGTGAGGTGGCGCATGCGCTCGCCGTCGAACTTCACGAGACTGGTCAGCAGCACGGTGCGGATCGGCACGTTGATGCCGACGCCGAGCGTGTCCGTGCCGCACACGACCTTGAGCAGGCCCTTCTGCGTGAGGCGCTCCACGAGGCGGCGGTACTTCGGCAGCATGCCCGCGTGGTGCACGCCGAC
This sequence comes from Promicromonospora citrea, assembly GCF_013004695.1. Taxonomy (GTDB): domain Bacteria; phylum Actinomycetota; class Actinomycetes; order Actinomycetales; family Cellulomonadaceae; genus Promicromonospora; species Promicromonospora citrea. The sequence continues at coordinate 16,629 of NZ_JABEMG010000073.1, read as the reverse complement.
ACCGTGCCGCAGGAACTTGCTGAGGATCTTGCCGAACCCGGTGCCGAACCGGAACGCGCCCATCTCCGCGACGATGGCCTCCTTCTCGGCCTTGCTCGCCACGTTCATCGACAGCAGCGACTGCGCGCGGTCGACGGCGTCCTTCTGCGTGAAGTGCACGACGTACACCGGGGCGCGGTGCGTGGTGACCAGCTCCTGGATCACCTCGGTGAGCGGCTCCACCACGTAGGAGAAGGTGAGCGGCACTGGCCGCTCGGCGCCCGCGACCTCGGCGACCGGTCGTCCGGTGCGCTCCTCGAGGTCCTCCCGCAGGCGCGTGGTGTCGCCGAGCGTCGCGCTCATGAGCACGAACTGGGTGTCCTTGAGCTCCAGCAGCGGCACCTGCCACGCCCAGCCGCGCTGCGGGTCGCCGTAGTAGTGGAACTCGTCCATGATCACCTGCGCGATGCCCTCGTCGTCGTCGGCGGGGCTGGTGCCGCGGCGCAGCGCGAGGTTGGCCAGGATCTCGGCCGTGCAGCAGATGATCGGGGCGTCGGCGTTGACGGCGGAGTCGCCCGTCATCATGCCGACGTTCTTCGAGCCGAAGGCCGCGACGAGGTCGAAGAACTTCTCGCTGACCAGGGCCTTGAGCGGCGCCGTGTAGTAGGTGCGCCCGCCGCGTCCGGAGCGGTGCGCCGCCAGTGCCGCGAACTGCGCGCCCATGGCCACCATCGACTTGCCGGACCCGGTCGGCGTCGCGAGCACGACGTGCGAGCCCGTCATGACCTCGAGCAGCGCCTCCTCCTGGTGCGGGTACAGCGGGCGCCCGCCCTCGGCGGCCCAGGCCGAGAAGTTCTCGAACAGCACGTCGGGGTCCGGGTCCTTGCCCGTCGGGGCCGGGAGGTGCGGGATGAGGGACCCGGCGGGCCTTGGGAGACCCGGCTGGGAGGTCGCGGAGAACGTGGACGCGGAGGTCGAGGTGGGCGCCGTCATGGTGTGCCCATTCTTGCAGGCGGGCGGGTGCAGGCGGGTGAAGCAGCCGGGTGGAGCGGTCAGGCCGCCCGGCGCCCACGCCCCCGCCTGCCGGACGGCGTCGCCTTCTGCTCGCCCGCCTGCACCGCGACGACGCCGACGAGGATGAGCACGCCGCCCACGAGCTGGACCGGGCGCGGCAGCTCGCCGAGGAGCAGCCACGCGAACCCGATCGCCGCGACCACCTCGGACAGCCCGACGAAGGACGCCAGTCGCGGGCCGAGCAGGCGCCCGGCCGCGATGCCCGCGACGTAGGCCAGCGCCGCGGTGACGACGCCGAGCCCGAGCACGGGCAGCCACCACGGCACCGCGGTCCCGCCGTACACGGGCGAGGCCGTGCTCCAGCCGAGCGGCATGAGGCCGGTCGCACCGAGCAGCGCGAGCACGAGCGTGGCCGCCGTCAGGCCGCCCGCCGCCAGCGCCAGCGGTGGCAGGCCGGTGCTCAGGTCGGCGTTGATGACGAAGTAGGTGGAGACGCCGAGCATCGCCAGCAGCGCCCAGGCGACGCCGACGGGGTCGGTCGAGGCGCCGGACCCGGCCCCCGGACCCACCAGGTCGAGCACGAGGACCAGGCCCGCGGCGGCCAGGAGCGTGCCGAGCACGGTGGCGCCCGTGGGGCGCTGCCCGTGCCGCAGCCAGAACCAGAGCACGACGGCGGCGGGCGCCGTGTACTCGATGAGCAGGGCGGGGCCGACGGGCATGTACTGGACGGCCGAGAAGTACGCGAACTGGCAGCCCGCGACCGAGATCGCGCCGTACAGGGCGATCAGCCCGAGGTTGCGGCGGACCGGGCGCCAGTCGCCGCGCAGCGACAGCACGCCGAGCGGGAGCACGACGAGCGCCGCGACCGCCACCCGGACGAGGACCATCGATCCGGGCGTCCAGCCGGTGGCCAGCAGCCCGCTCGCGAACACGCCCGACAGGCTGAACGCCGCGGCCGACACGCCCGCGAGCAGCAGGCCGCTGGTGAGGCGGCGCACGGGGGCGGGGCCGGCGACGCCGACGGGCACCATTCCACCCGTGTCAGGGGTCACTGCGCTCATGGGTCCTGACGGTACGGAGTGGCGAGGTAATGTGTCAACGTGGTTTTCGCATCTGACACCGCGGCCTCGCTGCGGTCCGCCGTCGAGCTCGTGAACTCCGCCGAGCCGCCCGTCACCCTCACGACCGTCGCCGAGCTGGACGCCTTCTTCGCGCGGCACGCCTACACGGGCCGGCACGACGGCACGGCGGACGAGCTGCGCGACGTGCTCGCGCTCCGCCCCCGGCTGCGCACGCTCCTGCTCGCCGACCGCGACAGCGCGGCCGGCCTGGTCAACGAGATGCTGGCCGAGGCACGTGCGGTGCCGCGCCTCGTGCGGCACCCGCCGGAGGACTGGCACGTGCACGCCGTGCCCGACGACGCGCCGCTGGCCACCCGCATCCTCGTCGAGACCGCGACGGCGATGATCGACGTCGTCCGCGAGGACGAGCACTCCCGGCTGGCGGTGTGCGCGGACGACGGCTGCGGCGGCGTCGTGCTCGACCTGTCCCGGAACCGCTCGCGCCGGTACTGCTCCACGACGTGCAGCAACCGCAACGCCCAGGCCGCCCACCGCGCGCGGCAGGCGGACCGCTCTCAGGCGGGCGAGCCGGTCACCGCGTAGCGCGTGCGCCCGGCGTCGACCGCGGCCCGGATCGCCTCCACCACGCCGTCGACGTCGTCGGGCGGGTCGCGCAGCACGGCGCCGGGTGCGCCGTCCGCCGTCGCTCGCACGAAGTCGGCGTGCATGTGCCGCGCGGCGTCCTGGTCGGTGAACCCGTGGCCGACGCGCGTGGCCACGCGGTGCAGACAGGTCTCGAGGGACGGCAGGAGCACCACGTAGTCGAGCACCTCGACCCCGGTGGCGGCCGCGAACGTCGGCAGGAACCACGGCCCGACGACGCCGTCGTAGACGACCACCATGCCGCCGGCCGCGAACGCGCCGGCCGCCGTGGCCGCCGCGCGGGTGACGGTGTCGTTCTGGGCGTGCGACTCCGGCAGCCAGGGCGAGATCGCGCCGCGGCGCAGGAAGGCGAAGAAGGCGTCGCCCTCGACGAGCACGCTCGGCTCCCAGAGCTCGGCCAGGGCCGCCGTGACCGTGGACTTGCCGGAGCCGGGCGGGCCGGTCACGAGCAGCAGTCCGGGCGTCGCGCTCATCCGAGGTCCCACAGCATCCGGTACCAGGCGACCCGCTCGGGGTCCTCGTCGATCCCGTACGCCTCGTACACGAGGTGGTCGAGGCCCGGGCCGTAGTTCCAGCCCAGGCTGTAGGTCGCCACCGCGAGGTCGGCCCAGCGGTCGGCCACCCCCAGTGCGCCGAGGTCGACGTGGCCGTGGAAGGACCCGTCGTCGGCCAGGAGGGTGTTGGGCGCGCAGGCGTCGCCGTGGCACACGACGAGGCGGTCGTGGTCGGGGGCGTCGGCCAGGCGTGCCCTGGCCTCGGTCGACCAGCCCGGTGCCGCGTGCCCGCGCGCCGCCCGGTCCTCGGCGACCGCGAGGCGGTCCTCGATGCTCCAGGTCCACGGGCACCGGTCGACCGGCAGGGCGTCGTGCAGCGCGCGCAGGCCCGCGCCGATCGCGCGGGCGGCGGTCTCCGGCTCGGCGAGCCACCGCGGGTCGACGGCGGAGCGGGCGGGCAGGGCCGTCGTGACGAGCCAGTCGACGTCGCCGTCGGTGCCCGCCTCGAGCACGTGCGGCACGGTCGTGTACCGCTCGGCCCACTCCATCCGGGCCGCCTCCTTGACGAGGTCGACCCACTCGGTCAGGGCCCTGTCGGTGCGCGGCGACCACTTCACGTAGGAGGCCGGCTCGCCCGGGTCGGTCGGTTCCACACGAAACGTGAGGCCGCCGAGCTCGTTGCGCCAGGCGAGGGTGAGCAGGCCGTCCCCGGCCAGCTCGCGCACCAGGTCCGGTACGGGGACCGGCTCGGTGGGGACAGTCATGGCCCCAGGGTCGCAGACGGGGCGGGCGCGGCTCGATCTGTTTTCTGTGCCGGTCGAGGGGTCCGCCGAAAGATGTACGCGCGCCGCGGGAGATCGCCCGGACGGCCGACGCGGCCCTGACCTGGGCCGGGACAGGCTCAGGGCATGACCGCACACACCTCGGCGAGCCCCGTCCCGCCCGCCGCGACGCCCGGCACCACGCCCGCCGCGACAGCCGGCGAGCCACCCGCAACCGCCCGGATCGCCGCGCTCGACGTGCTCCGCGGCATCGCGATCCTCGGCACCCTGGCCAGCAACATCTGGCTGTTCGCGGCGCCGGGCGGCCCGGCGGCCCTGCTCACCACCGGGCTCGGCGGCGACGACCCGGTCGAGCTCGCGCTGCGCACGCTCTCCAACGGCAAGTTCCTCGGGCTGCTCACGCTGCTCTTCGGCGTGGGCCTCGAGCTCCAGTACCGGTCCGCGGTCCGGTCGGGGACGCGGTGGCCCGGCCGCTACCTCGTGCGCGCGGCGATCCTCTTCGTCGAGGGCCTGCTGCACTACGTGCTCGTCTTCGAGTTCGACGTGCTCATGGGGTACGCCGTCGCGTCGGTGGTCGGGGCGTGGCTCATCGGGCGCAGCGACCGCGTGGTGCGCGTCTGGACCGGCGTCGTCGCGGGCGGCTTCGTGCTCGCGCTGGCCGGGGTCACCGCGCTGCTCGTGCTCGGCGGGGCGACGGCCGACGTGCCGGGGACCGGCGTCGCCTCGACCGCGAGCTGGCCCGACCAGGTGCTCACGCGCCTCACCGCGGCGGGCCTGTACCGCGCCGAGCTCGTGCTGATCGTCCCGTCGGCGGTCGTGCTGTTCGTCGTCGGGTCACGGCTCGTGCGGGCGGGCCTGTTCACGACGACGCCCGAGGCGGCCCGCCTGCGGCGCCGGCTCGCCGGGGTCGGACTCGGCGTCGGCGTGCCGCTCAACGCCCTCACGGCCTGGGCCGGGCCGGACTGGTTCCTCGTCGACCGCTACCTCGTGCCGCCGCTCGTCTCGCTCGGCATCCTGGCGCTCGGCACCGGCCTCGTCGCCCGCGCACGGGACGCCCGCCCCGGGGTGCTGCGGCGCGGTGTCGAGGCCGTCGGCCGCACGGCGCTGTCCTGCTACGTGCTGCAGAACGTGCTCGCCTCGGTGCTCTGCTTCGACTGGGGGTTCGGGCTCGCCGGCGAGGGTGCCCTGCGCGCCGTCCTGCTGTGGGGCGCCGTCTCGGCCGTGCTGCTGGTGCTCGCGCCGCTGTGGCTGCGGCGGTGGCCGCGCGGGCCGATCGAGCTGGTCATGCACCGCGTCCACGCCCGGCGTCCTGCCGCCTGACCGGTCCGCCCGCCGCGCGCCGGGTCCGCACCGCCTCCTCCGCGTCCCACAGGGCGCGGTAGTAGGCGGTGCGCTCGCGGTCGGGCGCGACGCCGTACGCGGCGAGCACGAGCGGTTCCAGGCCCGCCCCGTAGCGCCGGGTGACGCTGCGCGTCGTCACGGCGAGGTCGGACCAGCGGTCGCCGACCCCGAGGTCGCCCACGTCGACGTGGGCCGCGAACCGGCCGGTCCGGTCGAGCAGCGTGTTCGGCACGGTCGCGTCGCCGTGGCACACGACGAGCCGGTCGACGGACGGCGCCTCGCCCAGGGCCTCGCGCAGCGCGGCGCGCTCGGCGTCGTCGAGCGGGGCCGTCGTGTCGGTGGTCAGCGCGTCGACCCGGGCGCCGGCGGAACGCACGAACGGGCACGTGTCGGTGGGCAGCGCGTCGTGCAGGCGGCGCAGGCCCACGCCGATCGCGATGGCCGCGCGCTCGGCGTGCGCGCGCCAGCGCGGCTCGACGGCGGAGGTGGCCACCTCGCCGCCCGCCCGGACGGCGGCCGTGAGGAGCCAGGACCCGTGCTCGTCCCGGCCTGCGTCGAGCACACGGGGCAGGCGCGTGAACGAGCCGGCCCACACGAGGCGGTCGGCCTCGGCGAGCGGGTCGGGGCAGGCGGACGCCTCGGGGACCCACTTGAGGTACGGGCCGACGGTGCGGCTCGGCGCGGCCGCGGGGCCGAGGCGGACGGTCAGGCCGCCGTAGTCGTTGCGCCACACGGGGACCGCCGTCGCCCCGGGCCGGAGCCTCCCGGCCAGGGCGTGGACGACGGGCGGTACCTCGACGGGGGTCGGACCGATGCCGACCAGCGCGCTCGACACACGCTCAGTGTCCCATAGAGCGGGTGAAAAAGTGCTCCCGGTTCGTGGTGCGCCGGGGCGCTCCGCGACACGGCGGCCGCGGGCGTCGCTGCCCACGGCCGCCGGGTCGGGCGGCGGACCGAGCGGCGGGCCCGGTCAGAGCGCCCGGGCTGCCTGGGTGCCCAGGACGGCGGGCAGCCCGTGCTGCGCGACGGCGTCCACGGCCGCGGGCGCCGAGCCGCCGCCCACGGTGATGTCGACGCACTGGTAGAACGCCATCGCGGTGTCGGCGATGTTCCAGCGGGCGAAGACGGTGTGGTCGCCGGCGGGCAGGCCGCTCAGGGTGTGCTCGACGGTCGCGCCGGGCTGGGCGCCGCCGTCGTCGACGGTCTCGACGAGCTGCCCGTCCACGAAGTACTCCCAGGTCGAGGTCGAGTGCCGCGCGGTGATCTGCCAGCGGAACGTCACGTCGCTGCCGACCGCGGTGCGCGGCCAGGGCAGCGAGTCGTCGTCGACGACGGTGAAGCCGCTGCCGCCCGAGCACTGCATCGAGCCCTTCGGCGCCTCGACGCTCTGCGGCTCGTACTGCAGGCCGCCGCAGTCGAAGTCGACGGTGCCCGAGGCGCAGTGGTCGGCACGGCTGGGCGGGTTGGTGATCCAGCCGTGCGCCTGGGCCTGCGGCGCGAGCGGAGCCGTCACGAGGAACGCTGCCGCCAGCGCGAGCGCCGCGAGCGCGGACAGCAGGAGCCGGGCGGGCGGGCTGAGGGTGCGTGCACGGTTCATGGCGATGCCTCCGTTGGCGAGGGGGTGAAATTTCGCGGTCCCCTCGAACCTAGGAAAAGGAAGCAACGCTGACAATGAGGGTGAATTCGTACGCGCTACCCCGTAGCGACGGGACCCCGCCGCGGGCGCGGCGGGGCCCCGGTGGTGCGTGCGGCTGGTCCGGCCGTCAGACCGGCGTCGCCGTGAGGTGCGCCGGTGCTCCGTTCGAGCCGCCGATGCTGACGTCCATGCAGGCGTAGAACGCCATCGCGGTGTCGTAGACGTTCCACCGGGCGAGGATCGTGTGGTTGCCCGCGGGCAGCCCCGACAGGGTGTGCGTCACGGTGGGCGGCGGCGTCGCGCCGTTGTCGTGGAAGGTGCGGAAGAGCTGCCCGTCCACGAAGTACTCCCAGCTCGCCGTGCGGTGGAACGCCGTGAGCGTCCACTGGAAGGTGTGCGTCGAGCCGATGCCGGTGCGCGGCCAGGGCAGCGAGCCGTCGTCGAGCGTGACGAACCGGCTGCCGCCGGAGCACAGCATGGAGCCCTTGGGCGCCTCGACGCTCTGCGGCTCCCACTCGACGCCGTTGCAGGTCCAGCTCACGGTGCGCTTGGCGCAGTGGTCCTGGCGGCTGGGCGGGGAGACCACCCAGCCGTGCGCCTCGGCCGGCGGGACCAGGGAGCTCGGTGCGGCGACGAGCGCCGTGAGGGCCAGGGCCAGGACGGCGAGGGCGCCGAACAGGCGGGGCACGGGTCGCGGGGTGCGTCTCGGGGTACGTCTCGGGGTGCGTACGGACTTCATGGGGCTCACCTCGGTGTGGGAAGTTGGGCGTCTCCTGGACTGTTCCTGTGTGCGGGGTGTGACCCTCTCGACGCTAGGAAGCGCGCGACGGCGCGACAAGTAGGGCAACTACCTACCTACGTGGTGCTCTGCGCGGTGCCCGGTCAGGAAGTCAGGAGGGCCGTGCACGCCGCGAGGAGGCGCTCCCGGAGGCCCGCCGCGCGTGCGGCGAACGCCCGCTGCCGTCGCACGTACTCCGCCTTGCCCTGCGGGGTCTCGATCTCGACGGCCTCGGCGCCGTAGCCGGAGACCTCGTAGGGGGAGGCGGCCATGTCGGTCCACCGGATGTCGCGGGCCAGCTCGAAGGCGTCGAGCAGGAGGTCGCCGGGCACCGCGGGGCCCAGCTTGAGGCACCACTTGTACAGGTCCATGTTCGCGTGGAGGCAGGCCGGCTGCTCCAGGTCCGGCTGGGTCGCGCGCGTGGGCCGCAGCTGGTTGCGGCCCGTCGCCTCGGGCGTGAAGAACCGGTAGGCGTCGAAGTGCGAGCACCGCACCGGGTTCTCCTCGACCACGGCGTCGGTGCCGTCGTGGCCCAGCCGCAGCGGCAGCGGGTGCCGGTGGTCGCGGCCCGCCGCCCGGTCCCGGTAGACCATGGCCCACTCGTGCAGGCCGAAGCAGCCGAACGTGCCGGGGCGGGACGCCGTCGCCGCGAGCAGCCCGTGCACGTAGCGCACGGTGTCGCCGCGGTCGGCGAGGAACGCGGCGACGTCGAGCGTGACGCCGTCGGCGGTCGCGGTGTACCAGCGCCAGGCCCGGCGGTCGGCGGCGCCGTGCGCGGGCCCGCCGTCGTCCGGGAGGCGCAGGGCGAGGCCCGGCCCCGGGTGCCAGCGGCGCAGGTGGGAGACGCGGGTGGGGTAGTACGTGAAGAGGAAGTCCTCGATCGCGTGCGTGCGCCCGGCGTCGCGGGCCGCGCGCCACACCGCGGTGAGCGCGTCGGCGCGCTCGGCGTGCGCGGCCTCGTGCGGCAGCCACTCCTCGGGGGCGAGCGTGCGCACGGGCGCCGGGGCGGCGTCGCGGGCGGTCGCGTCGAGGGTGGTGGTCACGGGTCCAGGGTACGGCGGAGCGGGCGCGGGTCTCGTGGCGCCCGGCGGCCGGACGTAGGGTGCGAGCATGTCCGACCTTCCCCTGCGCCGTCTCGGGCGCTCCGGCCTGTCCGTCCCGGTGATCGGCCTCGGCTGCAACAACCTCGGCCGAGCCGGCACCGTCACCGCGACCCAGGAGGGCGCCTCCGCCGTCGTGCACGCCGCGATCGACGCGGGCGTCACCTTCTTCGACACCGCCGACCGCTACGGGGCCCGCCCGGGCCTGTCCGAGGAGCTGCTGGGCACGGCGCTCAGGGGGCGCCGCGACGACGTGCTGGTCGCCACCAAGTTCGGCCTGGACATGGGCGGGGCGAACGGCGCCGACTTCGGGGCGCGCGGCTCGCGCCGGTACGTCGTGCGCGCGGCCGAGGCGTCGCTGCGGCGGCTGGGCACCGACTGGATCGACCTCTACCAGCTCCACACGCCCGACCCGGCCACCCCGATCGATGAGACGCTCGCTGCGCTCGACGACCTCGTGCGCGCGGGCAAGGTGCGCTACGTGGGCCACTCCAACCTCGCGGGCTGGCAGGTGGCCGACGCCGAGCACGTGGCACGCGCGCTGGGCGGCACCCGCTTCGTCTCGGCGCAGGACCGCTACTCCCTCCTGGCGCGCGGCGTCGAGCGCGAGGTGCTGCCCGCCGCACGGGCCTACGGCATCGGGTTCCTGCCCTACTTCCCGCTCGCGGACGGCCTGCTCACGGGCAAGTACTCGGGCGGGTCCCGGCCGGAGGGCACCCGCCTGGTCGACGTGAAGCCGCACCTGCTCGAGACGGCGCCCTGGGAGGCGCTGGAGCGGTTCGGCGCGTTCTGCCGCGAGCGCGGCATCACCGAGGTGGTCGCGGCGTTCTCGTGGCTGCTGTCGCGGCCCGAGGTGTCGTCGGTGATCGCGGGCGCCACGCGGCCGGAGCAGGTGGTGGCGAACGCGCAGGCGTGGACGTGGACGCCGACGGCGGACGACCTCGCGGAGCTGGACGAGATCTTCCCGGTGACCGCGTGACCGCCGCCGGCCGTCCGTTCCGTCAGGTCAACGTCTTCTCCTCCGAGCCGACCGCGGGCAACCCCGTGGCCGTCGTGCACGACGCCGACGGGCTCACTGACGCGCAGATGGCCGCGTTCGCCCGCTGGACCAACCTGTCCGAGACCACCTTCCTGCTGCCACCGACCCCGGCCGGCCGGGACGGCGGCGCGGACTACCGCGTGCGGATCTGGACGCCGGGCGGCGAGCTGCCGTTCGCGGGCCACCCGACGCTCGGCACCGCGCACGCGTGGCTCGAGGGGGGCGGGGTGCCCGCGGGCGACGGCGTGGTGCAGGAGTGCGGCGTGGGCCTGGTGACCCTGCGTCGCGACGGCGACCGCCTGGACTTCGCGGCGCCGCCGCTCGCCCGCTCGGGCCCGGTCGACGACGGCGACCTGGTCCGCGTCGCGCGGTCGCTGCGCGTCGAGCCGGCCGACGTCGTCCGCGCCGCCTGGGTCGACAACGGCCCCGGCTGGGTCGCGGTCCAGCTCGCGGACGCCGCGGCGGTGCTCGCCCTCGACCCCGACCTCGTCGCGATGGGCGACCTCAAGGTCGGCGTGGTCGGCGAGCACCCCGCCGAGGCGCGCGCGAGCGGCGGGCCGGCGGTCGAGGTACGCGGGTTCGTGCCGTCGCTCGGCGTGGGGGAGGACCCGGTGACCGGCAGCCTCAACGCCGGCCTGGGGCAGTGGCTCGCGGGTGACGTGCTGCCGTCGTCCTACGTGGCGGCGCAGGGCACGGCGCTGGGGCGCGCGGGGCGCGTGCACGTGCAGAAGCTGCCCGACGGCGCCGTGTGGGTCGGTGGCGACACCGTGACGACCGTGGTGGGCGAGGTCAGGCTCTGACGCCGGGGAACGCCCGCCGCGCCACCGCCGAGAACAGCCGCTCGAGCGGCCCGCGCCCGAGCAGCGCCCGCCACGCGGTCGCGGCGGCGAGGGTCACGAGCACCATCCAGCCGAGCGGCTCGTTCGTCGGCGGGTCCAGCAGATCCCACCGGGTACGGGTCCACCACCAGATCACGACGATCTGCGCCGAGTAGACCGTCAGTGCCAGCGCGCCGACGGCGGCGAGCGGCGTCGCGACCACGAGGGTCAGGGCCCGCAGCACCCGGGGCGTCCACAGGGCGGTCCGCGCCTCCACGACCCGGCCCAGCAGCAGGCACAGGCCCAGCACGCCGAGCGCGAAGGCGCCGGAGCCCACGGCCTCGAACATCGTGTCGTCGTGCGGCCCCTCGAGGTACAGGCCCTCCAGCGGTGGCCACGGCGCCGACCAGGCGTGCGTCGGCCCGAACGCCGACGACGTCAGCGCCACCCGCTGCTCGATCGCCTCGGCGCCGCCCGCCGTCGCGACCAGGGTCGCCGAGACGAGCGAGCTCACCGCCGCCACGCCGAACCCGGCGGCGACCAGGCCGAGCTGCAGCGTCGGCGAGCGCAGGTCGCTGCGCCCCACCGCGAGGCCCGCCAGCACGTACGCGAGCCAGACCACCGCGGGGTAGTGGCCCGTGAGCAGGAAGTCGGTGACGGCGCCCGACCCGTCGTGCGGCAGCCGCAGCCCCGCCCGGGACAGCGCCTCCGGCCCGTAGTACGCGAGGAACGGCCCCACCACGGCGACGATCACCGCCACGGCCGCGAGCCGCGCGGGCGGCAGGCGCAGGAACGGCAGCGCCAGCACGAAGTACGCCGCGTAGAAGCCGAGGATGAGCAGCACGCGCGTGCCGAACAGGTCCAGCACCGCCACCAGGGCCAGCAGCAGCGCGGCCCGCACCAGGATCCGGCCCCGCGCGGTCCGCAGCGCCTGGCCCGACGGCGGCACCCGGCCCCCGGTGACCAGCGCCAGCGACACGCCCGCCACGACGGCGAACAGGATCGACGACCGGCCGTGCGCCAGCCCGAGCCAGCCCTCCGGCGTCCCGAGGTCCGCCGACGTGACCCCCACGTGCGCGGTGAACATGCCGAGGACCGCGATCCCGCGCGCCACGTCGGCACCGGCCACCCGGCCCGGGCCGCCCAGCAGGTTGCGGCCCGCGCGGCGCAGCACCGGGACGGGCGCGACGGACCGGGCGGATGCCGTCGTCGAGGGCTCGGCGGGAGGCGTGGGCATGGCGGCATCCTTCCGTGTCCGGGCCGCCGGCGCGCGGGGCCACGCCGCCGTCCCGGCGCCGTCCTGCCGCCGTCCTGCCGCCGGACGGCCGCCGGACGGCCGTCCCGAGGGATGAGAACGCAGGTGTGCGCGCCCCGGAGCGGCACATACAGTGCCGCCATGACCGGCAGCGCCAACGAGCACCACACGGCCCGCAGCGACACACCCCTGTCCGGGACCGACCCGATCGACGCCGTCGACGCCCCCAGCAGCGTCTCCCGCCTCACCGGGCAGGACCGCAACGACCCCGGCGCCGTCAAGGACCTCACGAAGGAGTCCGAGTCCTACACGCACGGCCACCACGAGTCCGTGCTGCGCTCCCACCGGCGCCGGACCGCGGCCAACTCCGCCGCGTTCCTGCTGCCCCACCTCCTGTCCGACATGACGCTCCTCGACGTCGGCTGCGGCCCCGGCACGGTCACCGTCGACCTCGCCGAGCGCCTCACCCAGGGCAGCGTCGTCGGCGTCGACGCGTCCGACGAGGTGCTGGAGTCCGCGCGCGGCCTCGCCGACGCCCACGGCACGAAGAACATCAGCTTCGAGCACGCCAACGCCTACCAGCTCCCGTTCGAGGACGACTCGTTCGACGTCGTCTTCGCCCACCAGCTCCTGCAGCACCTCTCCGACCCCGTCGCGGCGCTGCGCGAGATGAAGCGCGTCGCCCGGCCCGGCGGCTTCGTCGCCGTCCGCGACGCCGACTACGCCGCCATGGCCTGGTACCCCGAGTCCGCCGAGCTGACCGAGTGGAACATGCTCTACCACGAGGTCACCCACGCCTACGGCTTCCAGCCCGACGCCGGCCGCCGCCTCGCCTCGTGGGTCCGCGACGCCGGCTTCGACCCCGACACCATCGAGCCCGGCGCCAGCGTCTGGTGCTACGCCACGCCCGACGACCGCAGCTGGTGGGGCGGCCTCTGGGCCGAGCGGTGCACCGAGTCGAACTTCGCCGTCCAGGCCAAGGACTCGGCGCTCGCGGACGACGTCGCGCTCGAGCAGCTCGCCCAGGGCTGGCGCGAGTGGGCGGCGGCCCCGGACGGCTGGTTCGCGGTGCTCAACGGCGAGGTCCTGGCGCGGGCGTGACGCGCGTCGGCTTACGCTGAGGCCGTGCGTATCGCGAGATTCACCACCGGAGACGACCCCCGCTTCGCCCTCGTGCAGCAGGAGGGCAGCAAGACCTACCTCGCCGTGCTCGGCGGCGACCCCCTGTACATGCCGGCGATGCCGACCGGCGAGCGCATCGAGCTGGGCGACGGCGTCCGGCTGCTCGCCCCGGTCATCCCGCGCTCCAAGGTGGTGGCCGTGGGCAAGAACTACGCGGACCACGCCAAGGAGATGGGCGGCGACGTGCCGACCAGCCCGCTGCTGTTCTTCAAGCCGAACACCGCGGTGATCGGGCCGGACGACCCGATCGTCCTGCCCGACTTCACGCAGGAGGTCTCCTACGAGGCCGAGCTCGCGGTCGTCATCTCCAAGGTGTGCAAGGACGTCACGCCGGAGAACGCGTCGTCGTACGTCCTCGGCTACACCGTGGCCAACGACGTCACGGCGCGCGACGCGCAGCGCACCGACGGGCAGTGGGCGCGCGCCAAGGGCTTCGACACGTCGCTCCCGCTCGGCCCCTGGATCGACACCGACGTCGACCCCGAGGACGTCGGCGTGCGCTCGCGCGTCAACGGCGAGCCGCGCCAGGACGGTCGCACCCGCGACATGGTGTTCGACGTGCCGTTCCTCGTCTCCTACATCTCCGAGGCGATGACGCTGCTGCCCGGCGACGTCATCCTCACCGGCACGCCCGCGGGCGTGGGCCGGATCGACCACGGCGACCGCGTCGAGTGCGAGGTCGAGGGCCTCGGCGTGCTCGCGAACCCCGTCCTGCGGCGCAGCTGACGTGCCGGTCGGTGCGGCCGGAGCGCTGCTGCGCGACGACGCCCTGCGCGTGCTGTCCGGCTGGGCGGCACCCACGCCCGGGCAGGAGCTCCTCCGGGACCGCTACGTGCGGCACCTGGCGGCGTCGCCCGGCCCGGGCTCCGGCGTGCTCCGGGAGTCGGTGCCGGACCACCTCACCGCGTCGGCCGTGGTGCTCTCGCACGACGGCGCGCACGTGCTGCTCACCCTGCACGCCAAGGCGCGCCGGTGGTTCCAGCTCGGCGGCCACATGGAGCCGGACGACGGCACGCTGGCCGGCGCCGCCGCGCGCGAGGCCCGCGAGGAGTCCGGCCTGCCGCTGACCGTCGACCCCGTGCCCGTGCACCTCGACGAGCACGCCGTGCCCTTCTGCCGACCGGGCACCAGCGACCCCGGACGCCCCGTGCACCACCTCGACGTGCGGTTCCTCGCCGTCGCCGAGCCCGGCGCGGAGGCCGTCGTCTCGGACGAGTCGCTCGACGTGCGCTGGTGGCCCGTCGACGCCTTGCCCGGCGACGACCTCGCCGAGCTCGTGGCGACGGCGCGGGCGCGCGCCCTCGGCCGGTGACGCGGACGGGCCGGCTGTGGTGGCCGGGTCGGTCCGGCGGGTGCACGATGTCGGCATGTCGACGATCCGCCGGTTCCTGACCCTGGCACCGTTCGCGCTGGCCGTGACCCTGGTCGTCGGAGTGGTCTACCTGCTCGGCGCCGGCGGCTGGACGATCTCGGCGGCGAGCGTGCGCGACAACCTGGGCGGCGTCGTCTACCTCGCCCTGTTCGCGCTCGTGGTGAACGGCCTCGTGCTCGCCGTGGTCCTCGCCGCCGTCGCGGCCCTGGGCAGGACCCGGCTCGGCCCCGCCGGCGCGCTGGGCGCCGCGCTCGCGGTGGTCGCCGCCTGCGCCGCGGCGTACTACGTGGCCGACGCCCCGTGGCGCCTGGACGAGGAGGAGTGGGACCTGCTCGTGCTCGACGCCGCCCTGCTCACGTCGCTGCCCGCGTGGTTCACCTACGCCGTCGGGCTGGCGGTGCTGGGGCGGCGGGCCGTGGCGGCGCCCGAACCGGGCGTGCCCGCCTCGGGGGCCTAGTCTTGGGGCGTGACATCTCCCGCTCCCGGTAGCTCCCCGATCCGTGTCCGCTTCGCGCCGTCCCCGACGGGCATGTTCCACGTGGGCGGTGCGCGCTCCGCGCTGTTCAACTGGGCCGTGGCCAAGCAGCAGGGCGGCACGTTCGTGCTCCGCATCGAGGACACCGACGCCTCGCGCAACCAGCCCGAGTGGGTCGACGGCATCCTGTCCGCGATGGAGTCGCTGGGCATCCGCCAGGACGACCCGGCGTTCGAGGGCCCGTACTACCAGTCGGAGAACGCGGGCATCCAGAAGGAGGCCGCCCAGCGCCTGTACGCCGAGGGCAAGGCCTACTACTGCGACTGCACGCGCGACGACGTCGTCGCGCGCACCGGCAACCAGCAGACCGGCTACGACGGCTTCTGCCGCGACCGCGGCCTGGAGTACGCCGAGGGCCGCGCGCTGCGCTTCCGCACCCCCGACGAGGGCGAGACCCGGGTGGTCGACCTCATCCGCGGCAACCCGACGTTCCCCAACGCGAACCTCGAGGACTTCGTCATCGCGCGTGGCAACGGCTCGCCCGTGTTCCTGCTGGCGAACGTCGTCGACGACATCGACGAGACCATCACCCTCGTCATGCGCGCCGAGGAGCACCTGCCCAACACCCCCAAGCAGCAGCTGCTCTGGGAGGCCCTCGGCGCGACGCCGCCGCAGTGGGCGCACATGCCGGTCATCGTCAACGAGAAGCGGCAGAAGCTCTCCAAGCGCCGCGACAAGGTCGCGCTCGAGGACTACTTCGCCGACGGCATCCTGCCCGACGCCATGGTCAACTACCTCATGCTGCTCGGCTGGGCGCCCGGCAACGACGAGGAGATCCTGCCGTTCGACGAGCTGGTGCGCCGGTTCCGCGTCGAGGACATCAACTCCTCGTCCGCGTTCTTCGACGTCAAGAAGCTCACGGCGTTCAACGGCGAGTACATCCGCGCCATGGGCGTCGAGGACTTCGCGGCCGCGTGCGCGCCCTGGCTGCAGGCGCCCGCAGCGCCCTGGACGCCCGAGCAGTTCGACCAGAAGGTGTTCGACGCCGTCGCGCCGCTCGCGCACTCGCGCGTCGCCGTCCTGTCGGAGATCACCGACAACGTCGACTTCCTGTTCCTCGACGAGCCGATCGTCGACGAGGACTCCTGGAACAAGGCCATGAAGGCCGGTGCCGCCGAGCTCCTCACGGACGCGCGCGCCGCGCTCGCCGACGCCGCCTGGGACGCCGAGACCCTCAAGGACACGGTGGCCCGCGTCGGCGAGGCGCACGGCCTCAAGCTCGGCAAGGCGCAGGCGCCCGTGCGTGTCGCCGTCACCGGGCGCCGGGTCGGCCTGCCGCTGTTCGAGTCGCTCGAGGTGCTGGGCCGGGAGCGCACGCTCGCCCGGATCGACGTGGCGCTGGACCGGCTCGCGGCCGGGTCCGGTGCTGGGTCGGACGGTGGGTCGGACAGCG
Source organism: Promicromonospora citrea (assembly GCF_013004695.1). Lineage (GTDB taxonomy): Bacteria > Actinomycetota > Actinomycetes > Actinomycetales > Cellulomonadaceae > Promicromonospora > Promicromonospora citrea. Next base: position 187 of record NZ_JABEMG010000073.1, on the reverse strand, counting down.
GGGAGGGCTCCGCCGCGCAGTGACGTCGGGGGCTCAGGAGGGTGTCAGGGGCGGCCTGTAGGTTGAGGGACGTGACCGACGCCATGCGACCTGACAGGCGCCCTGACGCCGTGCCGCCACCTGACCCGGCCGCGCCCGCGCTGCCGGCCGCCCCTGCCGTGCCCGCGGCGGGCGCCGTCCCGCCGTC
>NZ_JABEMG010000072.1 GCF_013004695.1 Promicromonospora citrea | reverse complement strand
GCGCGACGGCGCGGGCCCGGGCCGCCAGGCACCGCACCTGCTCGAGCGCCTCGGGGCGGGACAGGACGTGCACGGCCGCCCACGGGCCGCCGTGACCCGCCGTCTCCCCGGCCAGGCGGTCCCGCTGGGCCGCCCACCGCTGCCAGTGCCGCACGAAGTGGTGCGGGGTCAGCACGCGGCCCCGGTCCAGCTGGCCGTCCAGCGCGTCCTCCAGGGGCACGTCGATCGCGACCAGGACGGGGTCCCAGCCGCGCGCCCGCGCCAGCAGGCCCAGTGCGCGCCGCCGCAGCCGGCGCGTGGCCGTGTCGTGCACCAGGAGCGGGCCCGCGCCGCGCGGGCCGCGCACCAGGCGCGCGACGGTCCGGACGGCGTGCAGCGTGTGCACCGCCCACCGGTAGGCCCCGTACGGCACCCACGAGGGCAGGCGACGCGCGAACCGGCGCCGGTCACGGTCAGGGTCCAGCACCACGCTGCGCGGCACGTCCCGCGCGACGTGCGCCAGCAGCGTCGTCTTGCCGGCGCCCGGCACACCACCCACCACGATCAGGCGCGGTGCCTGCGGCGCGGAGGCGAGGTCCACCGGGTGGTGCAGGGTGTTCCGGTCGGTGTTCTGGTCAGTGTCCTGGTCGAGGTCGAGGTCGAGGTCGAGGTCGGCGTCGTCGTCGACGGGACGGACAGGTCGGAGGGCGGGTCGAACATCGGGTGCGGTCACATGGTCCTCCGTGCGTAGGGGGCCGGGTGAGCAGCATCGCGCGCGCCGGTCCACCAACCCTGCGAGGACCCTGAGCGGGCACCGGGAGGGCGAACGGACCACCAGCGGACCAGGGGGAGCACGAGCTCACACCCTGTGTCTCAGTACGTCGGACAAATGCTCATTCCGCTGGTTCCAACGTACGAAACCACCCGCCGTGTTCCCGTCCGACGAAAGAAATCCTGTGATGGTCCGCATCGCACCCCGCGATCTGACACCATCGGGCCCGTGAGCACACCCGACCGGCCCAGCGACGACCGGCTGCGCGACCTCGCCCTCCTGCGCCGTGTCCGCGACCGCATGGACCGTGACTACACCCAGCCGCTCGACGTCGCGGCGCTCGCAGCCGGTGTGCACATGTCGGCGGGTCATCTGTCGCGGCTGTTCAAGGCGGCCTACGGGGAGTCGCCGTACAGCTACCTGATGACCCGGCGCATCGAGCGCGCGATGATGCTGCTGCGGCGCGGCGACCTGAGCGTCACGGAGGTGTGCTTCGCGGTGGGGTGCTCGTCGCTGGGCACGTTCAGCACACGGTTCACCGAGCTGGTCGGGGTCCCGCCGAGCGTGTACCGGCAGGACCCGATGCTGGCGCAGCAGGCGGTCGACACCTCGGGGCTCCCGGGCTGCATCGCCAAGCAGGTGACCCGGCCGGTGCGCGAGCCGGTCAGGAATCGAGAAGCGCCCCCGGCCGCACCGGACCTAGCGTGAGGGCCATGAACACAGGATCGAGCAGTACAGGACCGGGCATCAGCATCCAGCAGACCTTCCTGCCGCACACGGACCCGGAGGAGTCGCTCGCGTTCTACCGCGACGCCCTGGGCTTCGAGGTGCGGATGGACGTGGGCCAGGGCGCCATGCGCTGGATCACGGTGGGCCCTCCCGGGCAGGAGACGTCGATCGTGCTGACGCCGCCGGCCGCGGACCCCGGCGTGACCGACGCCGAGCGGCGCACCGTGGCCGAGATGATGGCCAAGGGCACCTACGCGGCCGTGATCCTCGGCAGCCACGACCTGGACGCGACGTTCGAGCGCGTCCAGGCGGCGGGCGCGGAGGTCATGCAGGAGCCCGTCGACCAGCCGTACGGGTTCCGGGACTGCGCGTTCCGCGACCCGGCGGGCAACACCGTCCGTATCAAGCAGCTGTGAGGCGCGCGTGTGCATCCCTGGACTGACCGACGGCCCCGACAGGCACCCTGCTGACCGGCACCCTGCTGACCGGCACGACACGATCCGCGTGCAGGGCGCGCGGGAGAACAACCTGCGGGACGTGAGCCTGAGCATCCCCAAGCGCCGGCTGACGGTGTTCACGGGGGTCTCGGGTTCCGGCAAGAGCTCGCTGGTGTTCGAGACGATCGCCGCGGAGTCGCAGCGGATGATCAACGAGACCTACAGCGCGTTCGTGCAGGGCATGATGCCGTCCCTGGCGCGGCCCGACGTGGACGTGCTGGAGGGCCTGACCACGGCGATCGTCGTCGGGCAGGAGCGGCTGGGAGCCGACCCGCGCTCCACGCTGGGCACGGTGACCGACGCCAACGCGTTGCTGCGGCTGCTGTTCAGCCGCCTGGGCACGCCGCCGGCGGGCCCGGCGGTCGCGTACTCGTTCAACGTGCCCGCCCGCACCGCGAGCGGGGTGATGACGTCGGCGACCGGCGAGAAGCAGATCGTGCGCGAGGCGGTCTACCACGGCGGCATGTGCCCGACGTGCGAGGGGCGCGGCAGGGTCTCCGACATCGACCTGACCCAGCTCGTCGACGAGGACAGGTCGCTCAACGAGGGCGCCATCCTCGTGCCCGGGTACAAGGCAGGCGGCTGGTCGGTGCGGTTCTTCACCGAGTCCGGCCTGCTCGACGGCGACAAGCCGGTCAGGGACTACACCGACACCGAGCGGCACGACCTGCTGTTCCGGGACGCGACCAAGCGCAAGATCGGCGGCGCCAACCTCACCTACGAGGGCCTGGTGCCCCAGGTGCGACGCTCGATGCTCAGCAAGGACCGCGACGCGCTGCAGCCGCACCTGCGCGCGTTCGTCGACCGCGCGGTCACGTTCGTCACCTGCCCCGACTGCGACGGCACCCGCCTGGCACCGGCGGCGCGGGCGTCGAAGATCGCGGGCGTCAGCATCGCGGACGCGTGCGCGATGCAGGTCAGCGACCTCGCGCAGTGGGTGCGCGACCTGGACGAGCCGTCGGTCGCGCCGCTGCTGAGCAGCCTGCAGCACCTGCTGGACAAGTTCGTCGAGATCGGGCTGGGCTACCTCACCCTGGACCGCCCGTCGGGCACCCTGTCGGGCGGAGAGGCGCAGCGCACCAAGCTGATCAGCCACCTCGGCTCGGCGCTGACCGACGTCACCTACGTGTTCGACGAGCCGACCATCGGCCTGCACCCCCACGACGTCCAGCGGATGAACGACCTGCTGCTGCAGCTGCGGGACAAGGGCAACACGGTGCTGGTCGTGGAGCACAAGCCCGAGACCATCGCGATCGCCGACCACGTCGTCGACCTCGGGCCCGGCGCGGGCACCCAGGGCGGCACCGTCTGCTTCGAGGGCACCGTCGAGCAGCTGCGCGCGAGCGACACGCTCACAGGACGCCACCTCGGCGACCGCGTCGCGCTCAAGACCGAGCCGCGCACCCCGACGGGCGTCATCGAGATCCGCGGCGCCTCGACCCACAACCTGCGCGATGTCGACGTCGACATACCGCTCGGCGTGCTGTGCGTCGTCACGGGCGTGGCCGGGTCGGGCAAGTCCTCGCTCGTGCACGGCAGCCTCGCGGGCCGCGACGACGTCGTCGTGGTGGACCAGGGCGCCATCAAGGGCTCCCGGCGTTCCAACCCCGCCACGTACACCGGCCTGCTCGACCCCGTCCGCAAGGCGTTCGCCAGGGCCAACGGCGTCAAGCCCGCCCTGTTCAGCGCGAACTCCGAGGGCGCGTGCCCCACGTGCAACGGCGCCGGCGTGATCTACACCCAGCTCGGGTTCATGGACACCGTGACCACCGTGTGCGAGGACTGCGCCGGCAAGCGGTTCCAGGCCGCCGTGCTCGAGTACCGGCTGGGCGGCAAGGACATCGCCGAGGTGCTGGACATGTCCGTGGCCCAGGCCGTGGAGTTCTTCGGCGACGGCCCCGCCCGCACCCTGGCCGCGCACACGATCCTGTCCCGTCTGGCCGACGTCGGCCTCGGTTACCTCACCATCGGCCAGCCGCTGACCACCCTGTCCGGCGGCGAGCGGCAGCGCCTCAAGCTCGCCACCCACCTCGGCGAGCCGGGCGGCGTCTACGTCCTCGACGAGCCGACGGCGGGCCTGCACCTGGCCGACGTCGACACCCTCCTGCGCCTGCTCGACCGGCTCGTGGACTCGGGCAAGTCGGTGGTCGTCATCGAGCACCACCAGGCCGTCATGGCGCACGCGGACTGGCTGATCGACCTCGGCCCCGGCGCGGGGCACGACGGCGGCCGCGTCGTGTTCCAGGGCACGCCCGCCGAGGCGGTCGCGACCCGGTCGACGGTCACGGGGGAGCACCTGGCGCGGTACGTCGGGGCGGAGGAGGTCGCGACGGCCCCGGCCTAGGCGGTGTCGCCACGCAGCACGTCCGCCGGCGCCAGCGGGTCACGCCCGGTCAGGCGCCGTACCTCACCCGACACGGCGCTCCACCGGTCCTCCCGCACGGCGGCGAACATGCTGCAGTACGCGTACGTCCACCACGGGTCCTCGCCCACCCCGGCCAGCTCCTGCGCCAGGGCGGGCGGCGGCACGTCCGTGTACCGCACGGGGCGCTCGCCGAGGCCGGTCAGGACGTCGGCGACGGCGTGCAGGTCGAGCGCGGCGGGGCCGGTGAGGTCGTGGTGGGTGCCGGAGGGGTCCGCGAGCGCCAGGGCGGCCAGGGCGCCGGTGGAGCCGGTGACTGCGATCCGCACGGCGCACAGGGTACCCAGCGGCCGCCGGCTCAGCGGCCCGCGCGCACCAGGCCCGACTCGTACGCGCACACCACCATCTGGGTGCGGTCGCGCAGGTCCAGCTTCGTCAGGATGCGGGAGACGTGCGTCTTGACGGTCTGCTCGGCCAGCACCAGCTCTGCGGCGATCTCCGCGTTCGACAGTCCCGCCGCGACCTGCCGCATCACCTCCAGCTCGCGCTCGGTCAGGCCCCGCAGCCGCGCGTCGGGCGCGGCGGGGGCGTTCGGCCGGGCCGCGTAGTCCGCGATGAGCGCCCGGGTGACCTTCGGCGACAGCAGCGCCTCGCCCTCGGCGACCACCCGGACCGCGTGCGTGAGCTCCTCGGCGGGGGAGTCCTTGAGCAGGAACCCGCTGGCACCTGCCCGCAGCGCCGAGAACACGTACTCGTCCGCGTCGAACGTCGTCAGGATGATCACCCGCGGCGGCACGCCCGGCATGGCGAGGATCGCCCGGGTCGCGTCCAGGCCGTTGACCTTCGGCATCCGGATGTCCATGAGCACGACGTCGGGCTGCGTGCGCCGCACCACGTCGACCACGCCGAGGCCGTCGTCGGCGGTACCGACCACGGTGATCCCGTCCTGCGCCTCCAGCAACGCCGCGAACCCGGCCCGGATCATCGACTGGTCGTCCACGACCAGGACCCGGATCACACGTGCCTCACGGTGGAGCAGGGGCGGTGGTGCATGCCCACCAACCTACATCTCAGGAGTGACGCGCTCGCGCGGCGGAGCGCATAGCCTGCTGCGGATGGACCGTTCCCGCCACGTGCTGCGCTCGCTGACCCGGCTCGACCTGGGCGCGACCTCGATCGCGCGTCGCGAGGTCGTCTGGCTGTGGACGCTCGTGGCCGTCGCCGCCGTCGCCCTCGTCGCGGTCGGCTGGCCCGTGACCGCCTCCGGGTACGGGGCTCACCCGGCCGCCGCGATGGCCGCCACCCTGGTGCACTGCGCGGCGGCGCTCCTGGCGATGCGCTGGCCGTGGGCCGGGCTGCCCGCCTCCGTGATCGGCGCGCTCGGCCTCATGACCGTCACGGCGGGCGCACCCGACGGATGGCCCTGGCCCTGGCCCGTCACCGTGCTGCTCACCCACTGCCTCACCGTGCTCGTCCTGGCACTGCGCCACCCGTGGTACTGGGCCGCGGCCCTGTGGTTCGCCGGGTCGATGATGACCGTCCTGGCGCCCGCCGCCATCACCCACACCACGATCGACCGGGTCGCAGGCACCGCTGCCGTCGCCAACGGCGTCGTCCTGGTCTCCCTGAGCGCCGGCATGGCGCTGGTCGGCATCATCGGCCGCCTGTGGATCCTCAGCGTGGTCCGCGCCGAGCAGGCCGAGCGGCACAGCGCCGAGGAGTCCGAACGACGCCGCGAGCTCGAGGAACGCAACCGCATCGCCCGCGAGCTGCACGACGTCGTCGCCCACAGCATGTCCGTCATCACCGTCCAGGCCTCCACCGCCCGCTACCGGCAGCCCGGCCTGCACGACGCCGTCCAGCAGGAGTTCGAGGACATCGCCGCCTCCTCCCGCCGCGCCCTGCACGAGATGCGCGGCCTGCTCGGCCTCCTGCGTGGCCACGACACCGCCCCCACCGCACCGCTGCCCGGCCTGGCCGACGTCGCCGACCTCATCGAGTCCACCCGCGCTTCCGGCGCCCGGATTACCTACTCCGGCGTCGCCTCGCCCACGACCGGCTCCGCCACCGCCCCCGAGGTCTCCGAGGCCGTCGGCCTCACCGCCTTCCGCACCGTCCAGGAAGCCCTCAGCAACGCCCTGCGGCACGCCCCCGGCGCCGCCGTCACCGTCACCGTCGTCCAGGACGCCGACGACCTCACCGTCCGCGTCACCAACACCCCACCCGAACGCGCCGACGACGCCGCACCCGGCGCCCGCCTCGGCCTGGCCGGCATCCGCGAACGCGCCACCGCCCTCGGCGGCACCGTCGAAGCCACCCCCACACCCGACGGCGGCTTCCGCCTCACCGCCACCCTGCCCCTCGGCGACACCCCCGACAGCCCCGCCGACCCCCTACCCGGGTAGGGGGTGCAGTTGGCTCTCCTGAGGGACGCGGACCACCAGAACCCGTTCCTACCGTCACCCCCATGACGACCACTGAGGCACCCCCGCGCACCGAACGCCCTCGCCGCACCGCCCGCAACAAGCAGACCCGCGACTACTTCGACCTCGTCGAACGCGCCACCGCCGCCGGCCTCATGGAACGGCGCATCGGCTGGTACGTCGGACGCACCCTCGCCGTGACCGCGGCCCTGGCGCTCGCGCTCACCCTCCTCCTCACGCTGGGCGACACCTGGTGGCAGCTCGCGGTGGCCGCCCTGTTCGGCATCGTGTTCACGCAGGCCGCGTTCCTCGCCCACGACGGCGGGCACATGCAGATCTTCGGCTCCACACGGGCCAACGAGTGGTTCACGCTGGTCCTGGGCAACCTCGTCGTCGGCCTGTCCGTCGGCTGGTGGAACCGCAAGCACAACCGGCACCACGGCCACCCGAACGTCATCGGCAAGGACGGCGACATCGCCACCGGCGCACTCGTGTTCGTCCCGGGGGAGGAGGTCGGGCGCACCGGCATCCTGGGGTGGGTCACCCGCAGGCAGGGCTGGCTGTTCTTCCCGATCCTGACGCTCTTCGGCCCCGTGCTGCACGGCCACTCCGTCCACACCCTCGCCACCGTCCCCACCGTCAAGCACCGCTGGGTCGAGGCCACCCTCCTGGCCGTCCGCCTGATCGGGTTCCCCGCACTGGTCCTCCTCACCCTCGGCCCGGCCCTCGGCGCCGCGTTCCTCGCCGTCCAGCTCGCCGTCTTCGGGTTCTACATGGGCGCCACGTTCGCCCCCAACCACAAGGGCATGCCCCTGCTGCCCAAGGACCTGTCCATCGACTTCCTGCGCCGCCAGGTCCTCACCTCCCGCAACATCCGCGGCGGCCGGTTCATCGAGTACGCCATGGGCGGCCTCAACTTCCAGGTCGAGCACCACGTCTTCCCCCGCATGGCCAGCGTCAACCTGCGCGCCGCCCGCCCCCTCGTCCAGGAGTTCTGCGCCGAGCGCGGCATCCCCTACACCGAGACCGGCCTGTTCGAGTCCTACGGGATCATCGTCGACTACCTCAACCGCGTCGGCCTCGGGCACGTCAACCCCATGGACTGCCCCGTCGTCGCGCAGTACCGGTAGTCCTCCCGCCGGTAGCCCCCGCCGTCGTCGACACCCGACGCCCGGAACCTCGAGGACGAGGCTCCGGGCGTCGCGCTCCCTCCACCACCGGTCACCCCACAGGCGCCGCGACACCATCCAGCAGCGCGAGCTCGTCCCCGGAGAGCCGCAACGCACCGGCCGCGACGTTCTCCTCCAGGTGCGCCACGCTCCCCGTCCCGGGGATCGCCAGCACGTGCGCCCCCCGGTGCAGCGTCCACGCCAGCCGAACCTGCGCCGCCGTGGCCCCGTGGGCGCTCGCGACCGCCTCGACCTCCACCTGACCGGCCGACACACCGGCGCTCGCGGCTGCCTGCGGACCCGGCTCGACGCCCACGACCGCGAAGAACGGCACGAACGCGATGCCGTGCCGCCCGCACAGCTCCAGCACGTCCTCCGAGGCACGCTCCGTCAGGCCGTACCGGTTCTGCACGCACACGATCGGCGCGACCGTCAGCGCCTCGGTGAGCTGCGCGGCCACCACGTTGGAGAGGCCGATGTTCCGCACCAGACCGGCGTCACGCAGCTCGCCCAGGGCGCCGACGTGCTCGGCCACCGACCCGTCGTCCCGGTCGTGCCCGGTGCCCCAGCGCAGGTTCACCACGTCCAGGTGGTCGCGACCGAGCTGACGCAGGTTCTCCTCCACCTGCGCGCGCAGCTGCTCGGGCCGCGCCATCGCCTCGAACCGGCCGTCCCGTGACCGGGCCGGCCCGACCTTCGTCGCGATCACCAGGTCGTCCCCGTACGGCTGCAGGGCGGTGCTGATGAGCTCGTTGCTCGACCGCAGCGGCGTGAAGTAGAACGCGGCGGTGTCCAGGTGGTTCACGCCGAGCTCCACGGCCCGGCGCAGCACCGCCAGCGACGCCTCGCGCGGCCGTGCCGGCTCCCACGGCATGCCCGCCACCCGCATCGAGCCGTACCCGACGCGGTTGACGGTGACGTCGCCGAGCCGCCACGTGCCCGCGGCGGCAGCGGGGGAGGAGGTGCTGTCAAGGATGGTGTTCGTCGTCATGCCTCCAGCCTCGCCCCGGCACCGCCGGCCGTCGTCGTCGTGGCAGCTTGTTGCCGAACGGGCCGCCCCGGGCGTGGCGCGGGGGAGCGGCACGCGGCAGGATCGAGACCATGCAGACCGGACAGGCCGTCACCGTGGTGCACGGGGAGCAAGAGCTCCTGGACCGCACCCTGCACCTGTTCGCCGCCGCCACCGAGGTCGTCTGCGCCGCCAACGAGCTCGCCACCTGGGCTGCCACCCAGGCGTCGAACGAGCTCACCGCCCTGGTCCGCACGCGCCGCCCCGGCGAGGTCACGGTGCGCAAGATCTACCGCTCCACCGTGCTCCTGGACGCCTTCGCCGCACAGGGCCGGGCCCGCGACCGCGACCGGCACGGCGCGCAGATCCGGATCACCACCGAACCCATCAACGAGACGATCGTCCTCGACCGCAGGGTCCTTCTGCTGGCCGGCGACGTCACCGCGGGCCGGCGCGCCTACAGCGTCATCACCCAGCCCGAGACCGTCCACGGCGTGCTGTCCCTGTTCGAGGCCGCCTGGCGCGGCGCCACCGAGCTGGCCACCTACGACGCCCGCATCGGCGAGATCCGCCAGATCGCACCCCAGGTGCTCGACCTGCTCGGCCAGGGCGTCAAGGACGAGGCCGCCGCCCGCACCCTCGGCCTCGGTGTGCGCACCTACCGCCGCCGCGTCGCCGAGCTCATGGACGCCCTCGGCGCCGACTCCCGCTTCCAGGCCGGCGCCCGTGCACGCGAGCTCGGGCTCGTCTGAGCGGGCCGTCCACCGGCCCGGGGGAGTGTCGGTGACGGGTGCCACACTGCTGCCGTGACCGAACGCGCCCTCGTCCCCACCACCGTCGTCGAACGCCTCGCCGCCGTCCTGACTCGCCTCCCGGAGTGCGCCGAGCACGACGCGTGGACCGGAGTCGCCTGGAAGGTGCGCGAGGCGACCGTCGCACACGTGTTCGGGGGAGAGGACGGCCTGGTCCGTGTCACCTTCCGCGCCGACCCCGACGAGGTCCAGGCGTTCGACCACCTCGGCGCCCCGTACTTCAAGACCGACTGGGGCACCAACGTCGTCGGCCTCGTCCTGGACGACCACACCGACTGGGACGAGCTCACCGAGCTGCTCACCGACTCGTACTGCATCCAGGCACCGCAGCGCCTCGCCGCCCAGGTCGACCGCCCGGACCCGATCGCCGAACCGGCCGCCGCGGACTAGCGTCGAGAGATGACGAGCGACACACCCGGCCACGAAGCCGTCAGCACCTGGGTCGACGCCTACGAACGCCTCTGGCGCACGCCCGGCACCGACGCCCTCGGCGAGCTGTTCACCGACGACGCCACCTACCGCACCTCACCCTGGGCAGAACCCGTCCAGGGGCTGCCGGCGCTCGCGGCGTTCTGGGAGGACGGACGGGACGGACCCGACGAGGACTTCACGATGCGTTCGTCCGTGGTCGCCGTCGACGGGGCGACCGCCGTGGTGCGCGTCGAGGTCGACTACGGCTCGGGTGACCGCTGGCGCGACCTGTGGCTCCTGGAGCTCACGCAGGACGGGCGCTGCACGGCGTTCGAGGAGTGGCCGATCGCGCCGGACCGGCACTGATCCGCGGTTCTCGGCGGGTCCTTCGACATCCGATAATGCACATTATGTCATTTCGGCAGGGCTGACGGGTGGGATCCGGGCCGCAGCCCCTGCCCCTGCGTGCTGCCTGGTGCCAGGTCGTGAGCTCGCGTCGAGGTCGTGAGCTCGCCTGTCGATCGGCACAGGTGTCGGCCGACCTCGAGCACGCGTCCGGCTGCGCGGTGCCGGCCTGCCGCGCACGCGACGTCGATGCGTCGACCGAGAGCACCAGCCCGACTTTCGTGCCACACCGAGCCAGACATCCCGCCCACCCGGCACGGATCTCGGCACCGTGTCACCACACATCCCCTGCGTTCGGTCCTTCGTGCCGAGATCGGTCCGTCGACGCCGAAGTCAGCACCAAGAGCCGAATATGCGGTCGCGGCCAGCACAGACGACCGGGGTCGGCGCCCGCCGGGCACCCTCCACCCCCACCCGAACCACCACCAACTCATACAAACCATTGTGTATAGCGCAACACAACGCTCTACAACGATGAACAAGGATCACGGCCCTGCCGGCGGATAATCCCGCGCCCCGCACGGCCCGACCGTCCTACGCTCCCGGGACATGAACCTCGCCGGCGTCCTGGACCCCACCGCGCGCACCGCCCTCCTCGTCGAGGGCGAGAGCGACCGTGCCGCCGTCGAGACCCTCGCCCGCCGTCGGGCCCTCCCCCTGCGGCCGGGCCGCGTACAAGTCGTCCCCATGGGAGGCGTCACGAACCTGGGTCACCACCTCGCGGCCCTGTCCGCGCACCCCGAGGTCCGGGTCGGCGGGCTGTACGACGCCGGCGAGGAGCACGTGGTGGTCAGAAGCCTCGACCGCGCCGGCCTGCGCCCACCCGGCGACACCGCTGATCTGACCACCGTCGGGTTCTTCCGCTGCGAGCGCGACCTGGAGGACGAGCTGGTCCGGGCGCTCGGCGTCGAGGGCTGCGTCGCGGTGATCGCGGCACAGGGCGCGTTGCGCAGCCTCGAACGCCTCCGCGGACAGCCCGCGCAGCGGGGATGGTCGATGGAGCAGGTGCTGCACCGGTTCCTGGGCAGCGGCAGCGGCCGCAAAGAGCTCTACGCGCGCCTGTTCACCGAGGCCGTCCCCGACGATCGCGTCCCGCAGCCGCTCGACGCCGCCCTGCGCTGGGCGCTCGCCGACCAGGCCCCGGCGTCGCACCCGTGACCGCGAGCGCCGTCCGGTCGACGTCGCCGCCGGGACCGCTTCGCTTTCAACCCGACGTTTCTCGGCTTTGGAGGGCTCCAAAGCCGAGAAACGTCGGGTTGAAAGCTGACCGGCGCGCGCGTCCGGGGGCGGCTCAGTCCCGGCGCGGGTCCAGGACGACCATCCCGGCGCGGGGCGCGGTGTCCATGGTGGGCAGCAGTGCGGCGGCCTCGTGCAGGCCGACGACGCGGTCGAGGAGCTCCTGGGGTCGCAGGGCGCCGGTGGCGACGAGGTCGAGCATCTCGGGGTAGTCGGCGGCGGCCATGCCGTGGCTGCCGAGCAGGTCGAGTTCCCAGGCGATGGCGCGGGCCAGGGGGACGCGTGGGCCGCCGTCGACGGGCGTGAAGAGGCCGACCTGGACGTGGCGGCCGCGTCGGCGCAGGCTGAGGACGGCGTCGGCGCAGGTGGGTTCGCTGCCGACGGCGTCGAGGGAGACGTGGGCTCCTCCCCCGGTGAGGTCGTGCACGGCGGCGGGGACGTCGCGGCCGTCGGCGAGGAGGGTGTGCTCGGCGCCGGCGCGGCGGGCGGCGTCCAGGGCGGCGGGGTTGCGGTCGACGGCGACGACGCGCGCGCCACGGGCGACGGCGATCATGACGGCGCTGAGCCCGACGCCGCCGGCGCCGACCACGACGACCCACTCCCCTGGTGCGACCCGGGCGCGGCCGACGACGGCGCGGTAGGCGGTGGCGAACCGGCAGCCGAGGCTCGCCGCGGTCTCGAGGGTGACGTCGTGGGGGACGGCGACGAGGTTGGCGTCGGCGGCGTGCAGGACGACGAGCTCGGCGTAGGAGCCCCAGTGGGTGAAGCCGGGCTGGGTCTGGTCGGGGCAGACCTGGGCCTGGCCGGTGCGGCACCAGTGGCAGGTGCCGCAGCCGCTGACGAACGGGACGGTGACCCGGTCGCCGACGTGCCAGCGGGTGACGCCGGCGCCCACCTGGTCGACGACGCCCGCCAGCTCGTGCCCGGGCACGTGCGGGAGGGCGGTGATGTCGGGGTCGTGCCCGGCCCAGGCGTGCCAGTCGCTGAGGCACAGCCCGGTGGCGTGCACGCGGACGACGACGCCGCCGTCGGGCGCGGTGGGGTCGGGGACGTCGCGGACATGGACGGGGCCGGTGAACTCGTCGAGCTGGATGGCGCGCACGTGCGGATTCAACCACGGGTGCTCCGGTGATGGTCGTGGTGGCCGCCCCGTCGCAGGTCAGGGGCCCATTCCGGCATATCGGGAGTGTCAGTGGTGGTGCATAGGGTGACGGGCATGGTCGCTCCTCCGCGCCTCGAGCGCATCACCGTCGCCGAAGCCGTCCGTCGTTATCTCGCGGCGGTCGAGGTCGAGACGATCCGTGGTGTCCTGTCCCCCGCCACGGCGCGCAGCTACTCGCGGGACGTGCGGGAGTTCGGGCGTCTGGCGGGTGGTGAACGGGTGCTGGACGACGTGACGGGTTCGGACGTGGACACGGTGCTGGTGCGGTACCAGGCGGCGCCGGACGCCCGGTACACCGACCCGGGGCGCAAGCCGGGTCCGGGGCGCAGCACGGCGACGGTCAACCGGTTCCGGCAGTCGGTGACGCGGTTCTTCGCGTACGCGGTGCGGGAGTGCTGGGTGCAGGCGGACCCGATGCAGTGGGCCGCTCCCCCGGCGAAGGTGCGGGGCACGTTGCGCACGGCGCGCACCGCGTTGTCGGCGGGGGCGGCGCGGAGCCTGCTGACGACGCCGCCGGTCCCGGCGTCGTCGCGCACGGACCAGGACCTGACGCTGCGTGACCGGCTGGTGGTGGCGCTGCTGCTGGTGCTGGGTCCCCGGGTGTCGGAGCTGGCACGGGCGGACGTCGCGGACCTGACGCGGGAGCCGGGGCACGCGCGGTGGCGCATCCGCGGCAAGGGTGGGTCCACGCGCACGGTGACGCTGTCGCCGCCGTTGTCGCGGGCGCTGGAGGACTACCTCACGGGCCTGCGTCCGACGCTGGCGGCCCGGCGCCCCCACGACGAGGACGCGCAGCGGGCGCTGCTGCTGTCGTGGCGGGGGCGGCGGATCGACACGCAGGCGATCCGGGCGCTGCTGGCGCGTGCGGTGGCGCGCATGCCGGCGCCGTACCAGCGGGAGGCGACGCCGCACGCGCTGCGGCACACGACCGCGACGCTGCTGGTGGCCGACGGGTGGGACGTGAAGGTGGTCGCCGAGCTGCTGGGGCACGCGTCGATCGCGACGACGGGCGTGTACCTGGACCGTATCGAGGGTGAGCTGGCCGCGGCGATTCGTTCCCACCCGCTGGCGGCGGCCATCGAGTGACCGGTATCGAGTGACCGGTATCGAGTGACCGGTATCGAGTGACCGGTATCGAGTGACCGGCGACGCACCTGGTGGCAGGAAGAAATCCGGGAACGGCGCGCCGTCTGCGGGTACGGTGAGGGCGTGGCCTCCCACACGACCCCGCGCACTCCCCGCCGCAACCTGCCCCGCCTGACGCTCGACCTGCCCCCGGACTTCGTCCACCGGGTACGGTCGCTGGCCACGCGTGCGGCGATGGTCGCGGCGGCCGTGCCGGTCACGGCCGCGGTGGCGCTCACGGTCACCGACCTCGTGCGCCGGCGCCTGCACCCGCTGACCACGAAGTTCCCGACCGAGAAGCCGCTCACCGAGCACATCGACGAGACGGCCACCACCGTCTACACCTACGGCGCCGACCTGTACGACGCGATGCTCGAGGCCATCGCGGGCGCCCGCCGCACCGTGATGCTCGAGTCGTACATCTGGAAGGACGACGAGGTCGGACAGCGGTTCAAGCAGGCCGTGATCGACGCCGCCGCCCGCGGCGTGGACGTGTACGTCATCGTCGACGGGTTCGCCAACCTCGTGGTGCCGTACTCGTTCTTCCGCTTCCCGCCCAGCGTGCACGTGCTGCGCTTCCCCGTGCTGCGCCGCGGCATGGCCTACCTCAACGTCCGCACCTCGGGCCGCGACCACCGCAAGATCCTCGTGGTCGACGACGAGATCGGCTTCGTCGGCGGGTACAACATCGGGTCCCTGTACGCCACGCAGTGGCGCGACACCCACGTGCGCCTGGAGGGCCCGTCGGTCTGGGAGCTGCGCAACGCGTTCGTCGACTTCTGGAACCGGCACCGCAAGCCCCGCCACCCCGTGCTGACCGACGTCGGCTCCCACACCTGGATGCCGCACCTCAAGGCCGCCCGCAACGCGCCCTCCGAGCTGGTCTTCCCCATCCGCGGCATCTACCTCGACGCGATCGACCGCGCCACCGACCACGTCTACATCACCCAGGCGTACTTCATCCCCGACCACGACATCCACGCCGCCCTGCTGGCCGCCGCCGCGCGCGGCGTCGACGTCCGCGTCCTGGTCCCGCACCGCTCCAACCACGTCGTGGCCGACTGGCTCGCCCGCGGCCAGTACGCCTCCCTGCTGCGCGGCGGGGTACGGATCTTCCTGTACCAGGGCGCCATGGTGCACGCCAAGACCGCCACCATCGACGGCCGCTGGACCACCATCGGCACCGCGAACATCGACCGCCTCAGCCTCACCGGCAACTACGAGGTCAACCTCGAGATCGTCGACCCCGGCCTGGCCGCCCGCATGGAGGACATCTTCGCGATGGACCTGTCCAACGCGACCGAGCTCACCCTCGCCCAGTGGGAGGCCCGCGGCGCCGTCGCCAAGATCGGCGAGTACCTCCTCATCCCGCTGCGCCCCCTGCTGTGACCTGACCCGCCGGCCCCGGAGCGCCCTCCCACCGCGTCCGCGGCAACGCGTCCGGCGCCTCGCGCTGCAACCACGTCACCAGCCCCTCGCGCACCAGGCACCGCAGGTCCCACAACGCCGAGGAGTCCGCCGCACTGACCAGCGCCCGGGCCCGCACCACCCCCGACACCGCCGCCGTCACCTGCAGACCCACCGTCCGCCCGTCCCACAGCCGCGACCCGCGCACGACCCGCTCCAGCTCCGCCCGCATCGCCTCCACCGGCACCCGGAAGTCCACATCGACCTCCACGGTGCCCAGCACCTCCGACGACCGGCGCGTCCAGTTCTCGTACGGCGTCGTCGTGAAGTACGTGCACGGCAGGATCAGCTTGCGCTCGTCCCAGATCCCCACCACCACGTACGCCAGCGTGATGTCCTCGACCCGCCCCCACTCCCCCTCGACCACCACCACGTCACCCACCCGCAACGCGTCACCGAACGCGATCTGCAACCCCGCGAACACGTTGCCCAGCGACGACTGCGCCGCCAGCGCCGCCACCACCGACAGCACACCCGCCGACGCCAGCAGGCTGGCGCTCGCGGCCCGCGCCTCGGGGAACGTGAACAGCACGGCCGCGCCGGCCAGCACGGCGACCAGGCCGACGGTCAGCCGCCGCACCACGACGATCTGGGTGCGCAGGCGCCGGGCGTGCAGCCCGTTGAGCCGGTCCCCGACCCGCCGCAGCGCCCGGTCCTCGGCGACGACGGCGACCGTGCCGACCATCCACGCCGAGCTCAGGATCAGCGACACCACCACGACGTGCTCCAGCACGGGGAACCACGGGTCGCTCCGGTTGGCGGTGGACCACACCGCGATCCACATCGCCAGCACCACGAACGTCGCGTGCGCGGGCTTGCGCAGCCGCAGCGCCGCCACCCGCACCGTCGCGTTGCGGCGCGCCACGCTGCGCACCACCTTGGACAGCACCACGACCGCCACGAACGCGACGGCACCGGCCAGGACCGCCCAGCCCAGCGTCACGGCGAGGTTGGTCGCCTGCTCGATCTCCTCGTCAGCCACGCCGCAAGCCTCACCCACCCTGCCCGTTCGGCGCAAAATGTCCGATCGAAGAGCGCGAACCGGGCAGGGTGGTGAGGGGTCACACCGTCAGCGACTGCCCGGCCGTGAGCCGGGCGTAGGTGTAGTCGCCGCCGAGGCGTGCCGTGTCCAGCCACCGGCCCACCAGCCCGTGGCCCACCTCGGACAGCAGGCCGTCGTGGATCGGCACCACGGTGCCCGCGGGGACGGAGCGGGCGGCGTCGATCGCCTCGCGCAGCTTCATCCAGGGGCCCGAGACCGGCAGCAGCAGGACGTCCAGCCGACCGCCGGGCACCTCCTGCGGCGGCTCGTAGGAGTCCCCCGGGTGGTACAGGCTCTTCCCGTCCGCCTCGACCAGGTAGGTCACGTTGACCGGCAGCGGCGGCGTGTCGGGGTGGATCTCGGCGTGCGCGCCCCCGCCGACCCGTACCCGCGCGCCGCCGATCTCGAGCTCGTCGCCCGGCGTGACCGCCTGCACGCGCTCGGCCGGTGCCCCGGCCGCCGTCAGTGCCTCGACGACGCTCGCGGGTCCCCACAGGCGTGCGCCGCTGTGCGTGCGCAGGTGCTCGGCGACGGGCTCGGGGTCGAGGTGGTCGATGTGGTCGTGCGTGACCAGCACGGCCGTCGCGTCGGTGAGGGCGGCGCCGTCGCTGAGGGATCCGGGGTCGAGGGCCAGGTGTGCGCCGTCGGGCAGGGTGAGGCTGACGCAGGCGTGACCGTGGAAGGTGAGGTGCATACGTGCAGGCTACGCCTGCGCCCGGTGCGTCGCGGCGGCACCGGGCGGCGGGCGGTCAGACGGCGGAGCGGGCCGCGCGGCGGCGGGCGAGCTCGTCGCCCTCGACGGCGGGGACGTCCCCGGTGTCCTGCTGGTCGATGGTCTCGGTCGGCATCTGGGACAGGGTGCCCTCGATCTCGCGCCAGACGCGGCCGACGGCGATGCCGAACACGCCCTGGCCGCCGGCGACGAGGTCGACGACCTCGTCGGGCGAGGTGCACTCGTACACGCTCGCGCCGTCGGACATGAGGGTGATCTGGGCGAGGTCCTCGACGCCGCGCTCGCGCAGGGCGGTGACGGCGGTGCGGATCTGCTGCAGGGAGACGCCGGTGTCCAGGAGCCGCTTGACGACCTTGAGCACGAGGATGTCGCGGAAGCTGTAGAGCCGGTGGGTGCCGGAGCCGGTGGCGGGCTTGATGCTGGGCTCGACCAACCCGGTGCGGGCCCAGTAGTCGAGCTGACGGTAGGTGATGCCGGCGATGTGGCACGCCGTGGTGCCGCGGTAGCCGGTCGTGGCGTCCTGCTCCGTCAGGTCCTCACCGAAGAGGAGACCCTGCGCTCCGTGCGGGACCGTAGCGCGTGTGGCTCTCTCACCGCTGGTGTTCACTGTGCCTCCTGGGGTGTCGTGACCACGCTATGGCGCGGCGGAGGTGATTTCAAAGATGCGCGCCGTGAAACGCCGTGGCGTGTCGCGCGGACCGGGGTGTCAGTCGTCACGTCCGCCGCCGGGGCTGGGCCCGGGGCCGCCTCCTGGGCTGCCGGGGCCGAGGAAGTCCTCGGGGCTGACGTGGTCGAGGAAGTCGCGGAAGCGTTCGACCTCGGCCTGCTGGTCGACGTCGACGATCTCGACGCCGGCGAGGGCGACGATCTCGGCGGAGCACAGCACGGGGCTGCCGGTGCGCACGGCCAGGGCGATGGCGTCGGAGGCGCGCGAGTCGAGGTGCACGCCGTTGCTGAGCACGAGCTCGGCGAAGTAGATGCCGCCCTCCAGGGCGACGATCTCGACCCGGTCGAGGGTGACGCCGACGGCGCCGAGCACGTCGCGCAGCAGGTCGTGCGTCATGGGGCGCGGGGTGGCGAGGCCTGCCTGTGCCATGGCGATCGCGCTGGCCTCGCGGGCGCCGATGACGATGGGGACGGCGAGGTCGGCGGCACTGTCGAGCAGCAGCACGACGATCTCCTGGTCGCGCTGCTGCTGTCGCACGCCGAGGATCTCCACCGGGACCATCGGCACGTCGTCAGGCCTCACTCTTTCACCGTACGGTGTCGGGCCGGTGCTCGTCGCGCGGTCGGCGCAAGTTCGGGCAAACTTCTTCGGCCGGGCCCGGCCTGGCCCGGCGGGCGCTGTCGGTCGGGGCGCTGTCAGGCGAGGTCGTCGACGCCCTGCCGGATCCAGGCGGCGTGCAGCCGGGTGAACAGCTCCCCCATCTCGGTGGCCATGCTGGCGGCCCGGCCGCGGGCGGCGGTGGCCTGCTGGCTGCGCAGGGGTGCGACGACCTGGTCGACGAGCGCGACCTGCCGGTCCGCGGAGGTGCGGAAGGAACGCAGGTGGCGTGGCTCGATGCCGTACTGGGCCAGGGCACCGGCGATGCGCGCGACGTCGACGGCCGCCGACCCGAACGTGCCGCCCGAGGAGGGCAGCAGCCCGGCCCGGGCGAGGTCGGTGACGAACTCCTCGCTGACGCCCGCGGCCTGCGCGACGGACGCGGCGGTCCAGCGGCGGCGGGCGGGGGCGGTGCCGTTCGCGGCGAGCCGTGGGGCGGGGTGCTCGGCGGAGTCCGGGTCGGCGTCCATCGCCGCCAGGCGCTCCTTGATGGCCTTGAGCGGCATGTAGCTGTCGCGCTGCTCGGTCAGGACGAACCGGAGCCGCTCGACGTCGGCCTGGCTGTACTGCCGGTACCCGGACGGCGTGCGGACGGGCTCGATGAGGCCCTGCTCCTCCAGGAACCGCAGCTTGGAGTGCGAGACGGAGGGGAACTCCTGACCGAGGGCGCGCAGGACGTCGCTGATGCGCATCGAGGGCTGCCGGGAGATGCCCCGGGGCCACGGCTCGACGGCGTCAGCGGCGTCGCGACCCGCCTCGGGGTCGCGTCCGGCGCGTGCGGCGCCCGCGGTCACGGGGCGGGCGTCCCCGCGGCCCACTGCGCCGGCGCCTGGGGGCTGGCGTGGAACGTGAGCCGGAACTTGCCGATCTGCACCTCGTCGCCGGTGACGAGCGTGGCGGCGTCGATGCGGCCGCGGTTGACGTAGGTGCCGTTCAGGGACCCGATGTCGCGCACGACGAACGAGTCGCCCTCGCGCACGAACTCGGCGTGCTTGCGGGACACGGTGACATCGTCGAGGAAGATGTCGGCCTGCTCGCTGCGTCCGGCGACCGCACGACCGGTGTCCAGGAGGAAGCGGGCGCCGAACCCCGGGCCGCGCTGCACGATGAGCAGGGCGGAGTGCCGCGGCAGGGCGGCGACGGCTGCGGCTTCCTCCGGGCTGAGCGCCGTGCGCGGCGCCTGCTCGTCGGAGGTCGGGAACGCGATGCGACCCAGGTTGGCCGTGGTCTCGGGCCCGACCGGATGGGCGCTGGGGTCCGTCATCAGGTCTCCTCGGGTGCGGGGTGGGTGGGGATGGTCGTCGGGCCGGCCGTGGGGGCCGGTTGGTGCTGTTCCTTCGTCAACGCCTGGGGCGCCGTCCGAGTTCCGCCCGACGTACGTCTCAACCTACATCGATCCTGCTGAGAGCGGGAACCAGGGTGGCGTCGGGGCGCGCGCCGGCCCGACGGCGGCGCGTGCACCAACTGGGATAAAACTACCCACGTCACGGCGGTTCTGCATGCCGGTTTCCACCGGGCCGCACCGGGGCGCCGCTCAGCGGTCGTCGGCGGGCTCCGCGTGCTCCGGCTCGCCCGGGATGCGCACCGCGTCGACGGTGACCTGGTCCAGCGTCGTGGTGGTCGCCTCCCCGCCCTCCTCGCGGACGCGGGGCAGCGCGCCGCCCGGGATCTCCAGAGCGCGGTCGATCGTGCGCGGGTCGCCGATCACCGTCCACTCGTACGGCGAGGCGACGGCGGCGCCGTCGAGGACCACGCCGCCGCCGGAGTCGACGAAGTAGCTCGTGGTCACCAGGCGCACCCCGTTCACCTGGATGGCCTCGGCGCCCGCGTTGCGCAGCTCCTCGAGCAGGTTGAACAGCACCTGCGCCTCCAGGGGCCGGTCACCGTCGGCCACGTGGACGGTGACGCCGGGGCCCTGGGCCGGCAGCCTGCCGGACAGGATGCCCTCCTGCTCGGCACGCTGCCGCGCCAGGTCACGAGCCGCCTGGTCGCGGCCACCCGCGGAACGCAGGTCGTCGCGGATGCCCTCGAGGTCGGACACCTGCGCATCGAGCTGGTCGGCCCGCTGGGTCACCTCGTCCAGCAGCCGCACCAGCTCGTCCTGCCGCAGGCCGCTGAGCTGGTCGCCCGTCGACTGCCCGACCTGGACCGCCAGCGCGAACCCCAGCAGCAGGCACAGCACACCGGTCAGCAGCTCCGACCGGGTCCAGCGGGGGCGCAGCAGGTGCGCCAGGCGCCGCCACCCGGGCTCGGGGCGCACGGGCGGGTCCGGAGCCTGCGGGTCCTCAGGAGCCGGTACCCCGGCGACGTCGTCGCGTCCGGTCATGCTCACGCCTTGAAGATGTGCCGGCGGATCGAGGCGGCGTTGGAGAAGATCCGGATGCCCAGCACCACCACGACGGCGGTCGAGAGCTGACCGCCCACGCCGAGCTGGTCACCCAGGAACACGATGAACGCTGCCACCACCACGTTCGACAGGAACGACACCAGGAACACCTTGTCGTCGAACAGGCCGTCCAGCATCGCCCGCAGACCACCGAACAGCGCGTCCAGCGCCGCCACCACCGCGATCGGCAGGTACGGCTGCAGGATCAGCGGCACCGTCGGCTGCAGCAGCAGGCCCGCCGCCACCCCGATCACGAGCCCGACGATCGCGATCATCCGTCCTCCTGTTCGCCGGACCCGCTCCCGGGCCCGGCCTCGTCCTCGTCGTCACCCTCGCTGCCGGCACCGTCCTGCGCACCGTCCTGCGCCCGGGGCACGTGCGCGTACCGCAGCGTCCGCGCCCCCGCGCCTGGCAGGTACATCCCGTCACTCGTGGACACCGCGTGCTCGATGTCGTACTCCGCGCTCAGCAGCTGCAGGAACCCCAGCCCCGCCGACCGCGCGAACGCCACCTGCATCTCGTCCGCGTCCCCCACCGCCTCGATCGTGTACGTCGGACCGTTCAGCGGCTGCAGGTCCACCAGGATCGCGTCCCCCGCGTTCCGGATCGCCGACAACGACGTCAACCGCTCGTCGTTCACCGCGATCGCCTCCGCCCCCGCCGCCCACAGCTCGTTCACCACGAACTGCACGTCCGCGTCCCGCACCCGCGACTCCGCCGGTGCGTCACCCGGCTCCACCAGCCCGCCACCCGAACCGTCCGTCAACCGCACCACCAGGCCAGGCCCCCGCACCGGCGTCGACCCGTTCACCCACCGGTCCAGCTCGTTGATCTCCAGCAACGCCGACGGCAGCACACCACCGCTCTGCAACCGGCCCACCTGCGCGCTCAGCTCCGCCGCCCGCCCCGACAGCGCCTCCACCTGCGCACCACGGTCACGGATCTGCTCGATCAGCACCGCACGACCCCGCGACACCTCCGGCTGCGGCGCTCGCAGGTCCAGCACCGCGACCGTCGTCGCACCGCCCAGCAGCGCGCCCACCACGACCAGCGCGGCAGCACCCGGCAGGCGGCGCCGCGGCGCCGCGGTCTCGCCCGCGCGCGCCCGGCGCTCCGCCATCAGCGCGTACCCGGGGTCCAGCGGCCGCTCGGTCACCTCCCGCAGGAGGGTCATGGACTCGTCCGGACGCCGGTCGGTCACCGGCGCACCGGGACCCGTCATGCCCCCGCCGCCAGCCGGCGCACCTGCGCCACGTACTGCAGCCCCGCCAGCCAGTACAGGCCGACGCCCCACCACGTGAACGCCCAGCCCACCACGTGCGCCGTCGCACCCACCCAGCCCGGTACCTCCGCCAGCAGCAGCAGCGGGAACGCGTACAGCAGCGCGAACGTCGCGACCTTGCCGACCATGCTCACGTTCAGCGTCCCGTACCCCAGGCGCGCCAGCACCGGCACCGTCAGCGCCAGCATCACGTCACGCGCCACGATCACCAGCACCAGCCACAGCGGCACCACCTCACGCCACGCCAGGCCGATCAGGGTCACGAAGATGAACAACCGGTCCGCCAGCGGGTCCAGCATCTGCCCCAGCCGCGTCACCTGGTTCAGCCGGCGCGCCAGCACGCCGTCCAACCAGTCCGTCGCTCCCGACACCGCGAGCACCAGCAGCGCGAACCCGTCCTCGCCCACCACGATCAACCAGGCGAAGACCGGCACGAGCGCCAGCCGCACCAGACTGATCACGTTGGGCACGGTCAGCACCCGGGAGCTCAGCTCCGCCCCAGTGGACACGCACACCGCCCTCGTTCACGCCGGTTCGTCGTCGGCCGCCATCCTACGGGCCCCGCCTTGCGGATACGCACCGGCGCGCCGCCCGCCCGGACACCCGCCCGGACACCCACGACACACCCCCGACCAGCACGCCGTGCCGCACATCACCTCCCCACCCCCGTGCCGAACCACACCGCACCCGATAAGATGGACACACATTCCCTTGGAGTTCGTCGTCTTCCCGTGTGCGCACCCACCGTGCGCCGGGCCCGCAGATCCGCTGCGGGGAAGGTGTTTTCGGGAGCGAGCGACGCGAGGGCCCTCACCTCGGCCCTGACTCCTCCCCCACACCCACGACGAACGGTTCCTCACTGCATGTCACTCGACACCCCTGACCTGATCGCGCCCCAGAACACCCCGGACACCCCCACCCAGGCCCCGGAGAACCCCCCGCGCGACCAGGAGGCCCCGCACGCCCCGGCCCCCGCAGCCACCCCCGACGAGCCCACCTTCGCCGACCTCGACCTGCCCGCACCCCTGCGCGCCGCCGTCGACGAGCTCGGCTTCGTCACCCCCTCCGCCATCCAGGCCCGCGCCATCCCCGAGCTCCTCGCCGGCCGCGACATCACCGGCGTCGCCCAGACCGGCACCGGCAAGACCGCCGCCTTCGGCCTCCCCCTCCTCGCCGCCGTCGACCCCACGCTCCGCAAGGTCCAGGCCCTCGTCCTGACCCCCACCCGCGAGCTCGCCATGCAGGTCGCCGACGCCATCGAGTCCTTCGCCGCCCAGATGGACGACGTCCGCGTCCTGCCCGTCTACGGCGGCGCACCCTACGTCCCCCAGCAGCGCGCCCTCCGCGACGGCGTCCACGTCGTCGTCGGCACCCCCGGCCGCATCAAGGACCACCTCGAACGCGGCGCCCTCAACCTCGACGACATCCGCTTCCTCGTCCTCGACGAAGCAGACGAGATGCTCCGCATGGGCTTCGCCGAGGACGTCGAGGAGATCTTCGGCCAGGCCCCCGCCAAGCGCCAGGTCGCCCTCTTCTCCGCCACCATGCCCCCCGCCATCCGCAAGGTCGCCGACCAGCACCTCACCGACCCGGTCCAGATCGCCGTCGCCCGGCAGTCCTCCACCGTCACCGCGGTCCACCAGACCTACGCCGTCGTCCCCTTCCGCCACAAGATCGGCGCCCTCACCCGCGTCCTGGCCACCTCCGACGCCGACGCCGCCATCGTCTTCACCCGCACCCGCGGCGCCGCGGAAGACGTCGGCTCCGCCCTCGTCGAGAAGGGCATCTCCGCCGCCACCATCTCCGGCGACGTCGCCCAGAAGGAACGCGAGAAGATCGTCGAACGCCTCCGCTCCGGAGCCCTCGACGTCCTCGTCGCCACCGACGTCGCCGCCCGCGGCCTCGACGTCGACCGCATCGGACTCGTCGTCAACTTCGACGTCCCCGGCGAACCCGAGGCCTACGTCCACCGCATCGGCCGCACCGGCCGCGCCGGACGCACCGGCGAAGCCCTCACCTTCGTCACCCCCCACGAACGCGGCAAGCTCCGCGCCATCGAACGCACCATCCGCGCCCAGCTCGAAGAGACCGACATCCCCTCCCCCAAGGACGTCTCCGCCCACCGGGCCAAGCGCACCCTCGACAAGATCGCCGCACGCCGCGAGGCCGGCCGCCTCGAGATGTACGCCGACCTCATCCGCACCTACCTCCAGGAGAACGACGCCGACCCCGTCGACGTCGCCGCAGCCGTCACGGCGCTCGCGGTCGGCGACGACGGGCCGCGCGCCCGCGCCGAGCAGGAGGAGTACGAGCGGGAGCGGGCCGAGGCCAAGGCGGCGGCCGCGCGCCGTGCCGCCTCGCGCGACGGCGACC
>NZ_JABEMG010000071.1 GCF_013004695.1 Promicromonospora citrea | reverse complement strand
CCCGCTCGCCCGCCGCGTCCGCCACGCGCGCGGCGATGCGCCGCGCGGCGAGGTCGACGTCGGCGTCGCGGGGCTCGCGGGACCGCAGCGCCGCGGCCACGCGGTCGGACAGGTCCCCGTACTGGTCGGGCTGCTGGTTCATCGCGTCTCCCGGGTCGGTTCGGTACGCCGGAGTGTCGCAAGGGCGCGCGAGGCGTGGGAACGGACGGTGCCTGCCGTCGTGCCGAGCACCGTGGCGATCTCGGTGTCGGTCAGGCCCTCGTAGTACCGCAGCACGAGCACCGTACGCTGCCGGGCGGGCAGCGCCCGGAGCCTGCGCCACATGGCGTCGTGCTCGGCGTGGTGGTCGGCGGGGTCGCGCGCCGTCCCGCCACGCCGCACCAGCTCGTCGGTGTCGGCGGGCCGGATGGTCCGCACGTGCCAGCGGCGGCGCCACGACAGGTGCTCGTTGGTGACCATGCGCCGCAGGTACAGGTCGGGCCGGTCCGTCAGCGCGATCCGGCGCCACCGCTGGTGGGCGCGCAGCAGCACCTCCTGGACCAGGTCGGCCGCCGTGTGCTGGTCGCCGACCAGCACCGTCGCGTAGCGCAGCAGTCCGGGCAGGTGCGTCCGCACGAGGCCGTCGAGGGTACGGACCGGCCCGGCGGAGGCGGACGGTGCGTCGTCGGCGCCCGGGGCGGGGGCGCGGACCACCTGCAGCACCCGTGGCGCCCACAGGCCGCCGGGCTCGGTGGCGGGCAGCGGAGTCGTCATCGGCCGGCTCCCACCGCGGCGAGCGCCCGCAGCGCGCCCTCGGGGTCGTGCGCGGCGTCGGCGCCCGGCCGCGGCACCGGCTCGTCGTCGAGGCACCGCAGCAGGAGGTGCTCGACGAGCGCGGCGCGGCGCACGATCTCGGCGGCGTCGAGCGAGCCGGGCAGGACGCGGACCTCCACGGTGTCGCGCAGCGGGTGCGCGGAGACGAGCTGGGTGAGGTTCACGTCGGCGTACTTCGTGACGCCCGCGGCACGCGCCGTCTCCCGCAGCTCCGCCCACGCCAGGTCGTCCCGGTCGGTGAGGCGGACCAGGTCTGCCGGCAGCGGCGCCAGACGACGACAGGCCGGGTTGGTCCCGAGGGCTGCCCGGAGCGGCTCGCGCCAGTGCCCGAACAGGCGGACGAGGTTGGCGAGCGCGGGCGCGCGGCGGAACGGGCCGCCGTCGACGTGCAGGTGCACGGCGGCCTCGGCGGGCACGGTGAAGCCGAGGTCGCGGGCGGGTGCCAGCAGGGCGTCCAGGGTTCGTCCGTGGCGGGTCGTCAGCGGCGGGGTCACCACCTCGCACGGCCGCTCCCGTCCCGCGGGCAGGGGCATGGCGACGGCGACGGTCGCACCCGTGGCGTCGTTGACGCGTGCCGCCCCGCCGAGGAGCTCGACGGAGGCGCCGAACAGGGCGGCGACGGGCGCGAGCACGTCGGGGAGAGACGCGCCGGGGTCGGTGTGGCGCTCGACGAGGCGCAGGAGGCGCGGCTCGTCGCACAGCACCCGGTACCAGCCGCGGTGCCCGGGACGGGTGGTGGTCCCGGCGAGGTCGTCGGTCAGCGTGATGTCGTCGACGAGCCGGGCGACGGGAGCGCCGGCGCCGTCGACCACGTCGAACGCGGGCGACAGGTGCCGGAACACCCCGATGCCCGGCACCGTCGACGGCTCGCTGTCGGTGTGGAACGACCGGACGACCCGGCCGCTGTGGCGGGCCGCGAGCGCGTCCGCGAGCGCCTGCCGGTCGGAACCTGCGGGCGCGAGCAGCTCGATCTCGAAGCCGGTGCGCAGCGTGAGGGTGTCGATGGTCGTCTCCTGGCGGGTCGTCGGCGGTGCCGGGCGCGGGTGGTCAGCTGCCGGACGGGGCGCCGAGGGGCAGCTCCTCGCCGTCCAGGAGCAGCTGCCCGGCCCGGAACTTCGTCTCGACGTACTCGGTGCCCCACAGGGCGCTGAGCTCCTCGACGTCCTGCGGCGTGTAGCCGGCCCGGACGAAGGCCTCCGCGGCGGCGGACTCCTCCTCGGTCGGGACGTCGACGGCGTGGGTGCCGGGCTCGAACGGGAGGGGCTCGCCGTCCAGGATGAGCTGGCCGGCGCGGGACTTGGTCTCGGTCTCGCCGAGGTTCCACAGCTCCTCGAGCGCGATCTGGTCGAGCGGCGTGAAGCCGGCGTCCCAGAAGGCCGCGTACTGGGCCTCGGTGTAGCCGCCGGGCAGGTCGGCCCAGTCGACGCCTGCGGCGTGCGCCGCGCCGCCGACGGCCTGGCCGAGGGCCGAGGCCGGGTTGGCGAAGGCCAGGCCGACGCCGCCGGCGCACAGGCCGGTGGTCGCGAGGCCGAGCGCCGCGATGCGGACGGGGGTGGAGCGGAGCGTGCGGGCGGTTCCGGTCACGAGGACCTCCAGTGAGGGGGAAAGGTGCTTGCCCCCTGGAGACGCGGCCCGCCGCCGAGGTGTTGAGCGGGCGCCGCAGAATTTTCCGGTACGCCGCGTGCCGCGGTCTACCCCGCGTGCCGCACGGCCCAGGCGTGCATGGCGATCGCGGCGGCGGCGCCCGCGTTGATCGACCGGGTCGACCCGTACTGGGTGATGTGCAGGACGACGTCGCACGCCGCCTGGGCCTCGGCGGTCAGGCCGGTCGACTCCTGGCCGAACAGGAGCACGCAGGCGCGGGGCAGCTCGTACCCCTCGATCGGCACGGAGCCGGGCACGTTGTCGATGCCGACGACCGGCAGGCGGCTGCCGCCGGGTCCCGCCGTCGCGGCCCACGCGGCCAGCGCACGGGCGTCCGGGTGGTGGGTGACGTGCAGGTAGCGGTCGGTGACCATGGCGCCGCGGCGGTTCCACCGGCGCCGTCCGACAACGTGCACGCCCGCGGTGTTGAAGGCGTTGGCCGTGCGGACGACCGAGCCGATGTTGAGGTCGTGCGCCCAGTTCTCGATCGCGACGTGGAACGGGTGCCTGCGCGTGTCGAGGTCGGCGACGATCGCCTCGACGGTCCAGTACCGGTACCGGTCGGTCACGTTGCGGCGGTCGCCCTCGGCGAGCAGCTCGGGGTCGTAGCGCGGGTCGTCCGGCCAGGGGCCGTCCCACGGTCCCACGCCGACGGCGGGCACAGGGTCGGGCGCAGCGTCGGGCACAGGGTCGGGCACAGGGTCGGGCGCAGCGTCGGGCGCAGCGTCGGGCGCAGCGTCGGGCACCGCGTCGTCAGGCACGGCCCACCGGGGCGGGGGCCGTCTGCGGCGCGCGGCGCGACTCCCACCACATCGCCACCAGCACGACGACGGCGCCCGCGAGCGCGAGCAGCACCGGAGCGACCAGGCCGCCGGACGGGGCCTGCAGCGCGCCCGCGTCGTCCTGCCAGGGCCACAGCGACCGCAGCGAGCCGACCATGAGGCCCGCGAGCATCGCCATGGTGCCCTGGCGCCGGTGCTCGAGCAGCCAGTGCAGCACCTTGACGAACGACCCGAGACCGACGGCGGCCCCCAGCACGAACGTGCCGACGAACGCGAGGTCGCGGTCGTGCAGCGCCTGCTGCACGGGGATGTACAGGCCCATGGCGAGCAGCACGAACGACCCGGAGACGCCGGGCAGCACGAGCGCGTTGATCGCGACGGCCGCGCCGACGAACACCAGCCACAGCGGTGGGTCGTCGATCTCGGCGGCCGGCAGGCCGGTGAGGAAGAAGGCCGCGACGACGCCGACGGCCAGCAGCACGACGTCGAGCGGCCGGAACCGGCCCGGCATCATGCGCAGCGGGACGGCGACGGACACGGCGATCATGCCGAAGAACAGCGCGCGCATGGGCACGGGGTTCGACTCGAGCAGCGGGGCGATGGTGCTCAGCGAGACGAGCAGCACCACGGCCATGCCGGCGAGCACCGGCACGAGGAACGGCCAGTCGACCTGGCGCAGGGCCGCGCCGGCGGGGCGCAGGCCCCTGCGCTGCACGACCCCCTGGACGAGCTCCCTGCCCGCGTGGACGACCTGGCTCGCCGCGCCGAGCAGCGCGTCGTAGAGCCCGACGACCAGCGCGATCGTTCCCCCGGAGATACCGGGGACGGACTCCGCCGCGCCGACCAGACCGCCGCGGACGGCGAGGCCGGGGGCCGCCGTCCACGGCGTCCTCGTCGAGGGGGCTGCGTGGCGCCGGACCGGGCCGGGCCGGGTGGCGTCGGGCGACTGGGTGCTCACGGGGCGAAGCCTAGGACATAGGCTGACCTGCATGGAGCGCTCGACCCAGGCCTGGCTCACTGACATGGACGGCGTGCTGGTGCACGAGGGCACCGCCCTGCCCGGCGGCCCCGAGTTCATCGCGGCGCTGCGGGACAAGGGCCTGCCGTTCCTCGTGCTGACGAACAACTCGATCTTCACTCCGCGCGACCTGCGTGCCCGGCTCGCGTACAGCGGGATCGACGTGCCGGAGGAGAACATCTGGACCTCCGCGCTGGCGACGGCGCAGTTCGTCGCGGACCAGATCCCGAACGGCAGCGCGTACGCGATCGGCGAGGCCGGTCTGACGACGGCGCTCCACCAGGCGGGGTTCACGCTCACCGAGTCCGACCCCGACTACGTGGTGCTCGGCGAGACGCGCACGTACTCGTTCGAGGCGATCACCAAGGCGATCCGGCTGGTCATGGACGGTTCGCGGTTCATCTGCACCAACCCGGACGTCACCGGCCCGTCCCAGGAGGGTGTGCTGCCCGCGACCGGCTCGGTGGCCGCCATGATCACGGCCGCGACGGGCAAGCAGCCCTACTACGTCGGCAAGCCGAACCCGGTGCTGTTCCGGTCGGCGCTCAACCTGATCGGCGCGCACTCCGAGTCCACGGCGATGGTGGGCGACCGCATGGACACCGACGTGCTCGGCGGCATGGAGGCGGGGCTCGAGACGTTCCTCGTGCTCACCGGCTCGACGTCGGCCGAGGAGGTCGAGAAGTACCCGTTCCGGCCGAGCCACGTGGTGCCGTCGATCGCCGACCTCGTCGACCTGGTCTGAGCGGCCGGCCCGGCTCCGGTGGGGCCGGGATCAGGTCAGGCCCGGGATCCCGAACCCGTCGATCGTCCCGCCCGACTCGAAGCGCGGGCCGCCGCGCTCGAGCGGCAGCACGATGCGCGCGACGTCGGCGACGCGCTTGGCGCGCTCGTTGAGGGTGGTGACGTCCGTACGACCCGGCCGCCACAGCAGCACCGACGGCCCCTCGATGCGCAGCCGCGAGCCGTGGAAGTCGGGCAGCATGACGATGTTGGCCAGGCGCGCGTCGAGCGCGCGCCGGGCGAAGAACTCGTCGGAGGTGCGGACGAGCCACTGGCCGTCGAACGCCGGGTTGTCGATCTGGACGTCCTGCGCGCCGAAGAGCTTCTGCACCTTCTCGCGGATGCCCTCGGGCGACAGGTCGATCACGGGCTCGCCGGGCAGCGCGTCGAGCGCCACGACGTGCGCGGTGCGGCGCATGCCGGCGCGGCGGGTGTCGGCGTCGGGCGTGCCGGAGCGCCAGGTGTAGGTGAACGAGACGATCTCGAAGCCGTCGACCGTGCCGCGCACGACGTCGCGCGCCTGGCGGTCGATGCCGATGCCGAAGGGCCTGCCGCTCCAGCGCTGGGCGAGCACCGGGTCGGTGCCGACGTACTCCCAGCCGTTGGCCTCGGCCCACCGCTCGACGTCCTGCGAGCGGCCGCGCCGCATGAGCCGCGCGGCCGTGACCGTGAAGGTCACGACACCGGCTACGAGCACGACTAATGCGACAAATGGCCCCATGAATCCCAAGATACAGTAGGGCTAGGCAAAAGTCTTCTCAGGGAGTGATATCGAGGCGGCCAGTTTCCGGTATAAGAAACGGTCAGGCGAGCCCGAGGTCCTCGAGGCCGTACAGGGAGTGGTAGGGCACGCCCAGGGCCTCGATCTTCTCGCCGGCTCCGGTGGCGCGGTCGACGATGGTGGCGACACCCAGCACCTCGGCGCCCGCGGCCCGCGCGGCCTCGATCGCCGTGATGGGCGAGCCGCCCGTGGTCGTCGTGTCCTCGACGACGACGACCTTGCGCCCCGCGATGTCCGGGCCCTCGATCTGGCGCTGCATGCCGTGCGCCTTGGCGGCCTTGCGCACCACGAACGCGTCGAGGTCCTGCCCGCGCGACGCCGCCGCGTGCAGCAGGGCGTCGGCGATCGGGTCGGCGCCCAGCGTCAGCCCGCCGACGGCGTCGATCTCCGCCGTGCCCAGCCCGACCTCCTCGAGGTGGTCGAGCAGCACGTGGCCGACCAGCGGGGCGGCCCGGTGGTGCAGCGTGATGCGGCGCAGGTCGACGTAGTAGTCGGCCTCCTTGCCGGAGGACAGCGTCACCCTGCCGTGCACCACCGCCAGCTCCTTGATGAGCTCGGCGAGCTGCTCGCGCGGGGTCGGGGAGAAGTCAGCGTTCACGGTGCAAGGGTACGTCGCGTCACCGGTACGAGCCGACGGCCCGGACGGCCCACCGGGGCGCCACGCGCAGCAGGGCGGAGGCCACCTTGTAGCGCACCGACGGCGTCGACAGGACGACGCCGCGACGCACGTCGGCGAGCGCCGTCCGGACGACGTACCCGGCGTCCAGCCAGCCCCACTCGGGGGCGATCGAGGACTCGGGCACGCCCGCCCGCGCGTGGAACTCGGTGTGCGTGAACCCGGGCGACAGCACCGTGACCGTGACGTTGGTGCCCCGGAGCTGGGAGGCCAGCGACTCGCTGAACGTGCGCACGTACGCCTTGGCCGCCGCGTAGGTGCCGCCCGCGGTGAGGGCCGCCACGGAGCCGACGTTGAGGATCGCGCCGCGGTCGCGCTCGAGCATCTGGCCCAGCGCGGCGTGCGTGAGCTCGACGACGGCCTTGACCATGACGTCGATGCTGCGGCGCTCGGTCGTGATCCGGCTGGTGGCGAACGTGGTGCCCGTGGCGAAGCCGGCGTTGTTGACGAGCAGGCCGACGGGCCGCAGGTCGCCCTCACCGGGACGGCCGCCGACGACCGCGAGCCGCTGGGCGACCCGCTCGCGGTCCTCGGGCACGGAGAGGTCCGCGGGCAGGACCTCGACGCCGACGCCGTACGCGGAGCTGAGCTCCTCGGCGACCTGGTGCAGCCGCTCCGCGTTGCGGGCGACCAGCACCAGGTCGTGGCGGTCGGCCGCCAGCTGACGTGCGAACTCCAGGCCCAGCCCGGCGGACCCGCCGGTGATCAGTGCGGTGCTCATCCGGCGAGCCTAACCAGTCACGGTGTCTCCGGGGACTGCTCCTGCGGCACCTCCGCGGCACGCTCGCGCCGCCGCAGCCAGAGGCCGGCGACGAGGAGCAGCACGATCGCCGCGTACGCGGTGGCCGCGAACGGGCTCGTGACGAGGTAGGTGAGGTCGCCCTGGCTGATCGCGAGGGAGCGCCGCAGCCGGTCCTCCGCCATCGGCCCGAGGATCATGCCGACCACGAGCGGCGCGACCGGGTATCCGTACCGCCGCATGAAGAACCCGACGAGGCCGATCAGCACGAGCAGCAGCACGTCGACGGGCGAGAAGTTCAGCGCGTACGAGCCCAGCGCACCGAACAGCAGGATGCCCGCGTAGAGGTAGTGGCGCGGGATGCGCAGCACCTTGACCCACATGCCGACCAGCGGCAGGTTCAGCACGACGAGCATGAGGTTGCCGACGTACAGGCTCGCGATGAGCGCCCAGACGAGCGCCGACTCGCTCTGCAGCAGCAGGGGCCCGGGCCGGATGCCGTAGGACTGGAACGCGACGATGATGATCGCCGCGGTCGCCGTCGTGGGCAGGCCGAGCGTGAGCAGCGGGACCAGCACGCCCGACGCCGCCGCGTTGTTGGCGGCCTCCGGCCCCGCGACGCCCTCGATCGCCCCCTTGCCGAACTCCTTGCGCCGCGGCCCCGCGAGCCGGCGCTCGGAGGCGTAGGACAGGAACGTGGCGACGTCGGCGCCGCCCGCCGGGATGGTGCCGACCGGGAAGCCGATGGCCGCGCCGCGCAGCCACGGCTTCCACGAGCGCCGCCAGTCGTCCCGCTTCATCCACGTGCGCCAGCCCTTCTCGACCGGGATGACGTGGACGGGCCCGTGCCGCATCCGCGAGCCCACGTACACGGCCTCCCCGACGGCGAACAGGCCGACGGCGACCACGACGACGTCGATGCCGTCGGCCAGGTTGGGCACGCCGAACGTGAACCGCTGCTGCCCGGTCAGGGTGTCGGTGCCGACCAGGCCGAGGAACAGGCCGAGCGCGAGCGCCGCGAGGCCGCGCGGCACCGACGAGCCGAGCAGCGCCCCCACGGTGACGAACGCGACGACCATGAGCGCGAAGTAGTCGGGCTCGCCGAGCCGGACCGCCCACCGCGCGACGACCGGGGCGAGGAAGGTGAGCGCGACCGTCGCGAGCGTGCCCGCCACGAACGAGCCGATCGCCGCCGTCGCGAGAGCGGCGGCACCCCGGCCGGCGCGCGCCATCCGGTTGCCCTCGATCGCCGTGACGATCGACGCCGACTCGCCCGGCGTGTTGAGCAGGATCGACGTGGTGGACCCGCCGTACATGCCGCCGTAGTAGATGCCGGCGAACACGATGAGCGCCGCCGTCGGCTCGAGCGAGTAGGTCAGCGGCAGCAGCAGCGCGATCGCCATCGCCGGGCCGATGCCGGGCAGCACGCCGACCGCCGTCCCGACGAACACGCCGAACAGCGCGTACAGCAGGTAGACCGGGTGCAGCACGGTGCTGAAGCCCTCGAGGAGGGCGGTGAGGTTATCCACGGAGGAACGGCACCCCTTCCAGGAGCGGGCCGGGCGGCAGCGAGAGGCCGAGCAGCCCACCGAAGACGACCTGGACCAGCAGGCCGAGGACGAGTCCCGCCAGCGCGGCCCGCCACCAGGGCCGCGCCCCGAGCACGACGGCGGCACCGGCGAACAGGATCGCGGCGGCGAACGGCCAGCCGACCACGTTGATGGCGAACACGTGCACCACGAGGGCCGCCACGAGCAGCGCCACGGAGAGCCAGTCGGTGCGAACCGTCGGGTCGACGTCCTCTCCGCCCTCCTCCTGGCCCGCCCGCCCGGTCAGAACGAGCACCACGAGCGCGGCCCCCACCGCGACGAGCAGGGCGCCCACGAGGTACGGGAAGGCGCGCGGCCCGAGGGTGTTGGTCGACCCCGGCACCGTGATGCCGCCCGCCGCGAGCAGCACGTACACCCCGAGGGCCGCGATCACCCCGGCGAGGACGAGCTCGCCCCAGCGCCGTCGCGGGGGCGTCGCTGCCGCCGTCGGGCCGCCCTCGTGGCCTGGTGCGCCGGGTGCGCCGGGTGTGCTCACTGGACGAGCCCGATGTCCTGCAGCACCGACCGGGCCTCGGCGATGTCGCCCTCGAGGTAGGCGTCGAACTCCTCGCCGGCGAGGAAGGCGTCGTCCCAGTCCCGGGTCTCGAGGGTGGCCTGCCACGTCTCCGACTCCGCGAGCTGCGTGACGGCGGACGTGAGCGCCTCGCGCTGCTCGTCGTCGATCGAGCCCGGCGCGACGACGCCGCGCCAGTTGGTGAGCACCACGTCGTAGCCCGCCTCGGTGAGCGTCGGGGTGTCCGGCAGGGCGTCGACCCTGTCCTCCCCCGAGACCGCGAGCGCCCGCAGCTCGCCCGCCTCGATCTGCTCCACGTACTCGCCGACGCCCGAGATGCCCGCGTCGACGTTGTCGCCCAGCAGCGCGGCCAGCGACTCGCCGCCGCCCGAGTAGGCGACGTAGTTGAGGCTGCTCGCGATCTCGTCGGCGGGCAGGCCCGCCGCCTGGAGCAGCATGCCGGCGAGCATGTGGTCGGTGCCGCCCGCCGAACCGCCCGTGACGGAGACGTCCTTGCCGTTCTGCTCGATGTCCTCGACCAGGTCGTCGACCGTCTCGTACGGCGAGTCCGCCGGGACCACGATCACCTCCTGCTCCTCCGTGAGCCGGGCGATCGGCGTCGTGTCCTCGATGCGCGCCTGCGACTGGTTCGTCTCGACCGCTCCCACCATGACCAGACCCATCACGAGCAGCGTGTTCGGGTCGGTGGCGTTCGCGATGGTGGCCAGGCCGACCGTGCCGCCCGCGCCGTCGACGTTCGTCACCGTGGCCGTGCCGACGAGGCCCTCCTCCTGCAGGTCGGCCTGCAGGGCGCGACCGGTCTGGTCCCAGCCGCCGCCGGGAGCCGCCGGGACGACGATGCTCAGCTCGTCGATCGCCGCGTCACCGCCCCCGCCGTCGTTCGGCTCGAGCGCGGAACAGCCCGTGAGGGCGAGGACGAGGCCGACGGCAGCGGCCGCGGGTCGGGTGATACGCATGTCTCCTCCTTGAGCGACGTGCCTCGGAGGGTAGGGAGCGGCCGACGCCCGCAGCGGGTTCTGGTCGCAACGAACGTTCTGGTCGTTTCGGTCGCGCCCCTGCGCTACCGTCCGGCGCCCCGCCGGGGCACACTGGCGTCCGTGAGAAGGGCGATGACGCTCCGGGCGCAGCTGCTGGTGCTGCAGGTCGTCATCGTGCTCGTGCTCGTCTGCACCACCGGCGTCGTCGCGTCCGCGCTGCAGGAGCGGCAGCTCCGCGAGGCCTACGTCGACCGCATGACCGGCGTGGCCCAGTCCGTCGCGCGCCTGCCCGTCATCCTCGACGCGTTCGACGACGCCGACCCGTCCGCGACCATCCAGCCCGTCGCCGAGGTGATCCGCGAGGCGTCGGGCGTCACCTACGTCGTCGTCACCGACGACCGCGGCATCCGCTACTCCCACCCCGACCCCGGGCAGATCGGCCGGCGCGTCTCCACCGACCCGTCCGTCCCCCTGTCGGGCCGCACCTGGACCGGCACCCAGACCGGCACGCTGGGCACGTCCTGGCGCGTCAAGGTCCCCGTCTACGGCGACGCCGCCGACGACGCCTCGCCCGCGCCCGTCATCGGCACCGCCAGCGTCGGCATCCTCGAGTCCGAGCTGCGCGCCGACCTCAGCGACGACCGCGGGTGGCTGCTCGCGGCGCTCGCGGCGGCTGCCGTCGTCGGCGTGCTGTGCGCCGCCTGGGTGACCCGGCTCGTGCGCCGGCGCATCTACCTGCTCGAGCCGGAGGACATCGCCGGCCTGCTGGAGACCCGCGGCCTCACCGACGCCCTGCGGTCCCAGTCGCACGAGTTCCGCAACACCGTGCACGTGATCTCGGGTCTGCTGGAGCTCGGCCGCACCGAGGACGCCGTCGCGTTCATCGAGCGGTCGGGGTACGGCGGGCTGGCCGCGGCGTCGTCCGTGGCACCCGGCGTCCGGTCGCCGGAGCTCGCGGCGCTGCTGCTGGTCAAGACCATCACGGCGCGCGAGCGCGACGTCGCCCTCGACGTGGACGAGGCCTCCGCCGTCGACGCGCCTACGACACCCGAGGCGTCCGCGCTGCACACCGACGCGCTCGTCGTGCTGGGCAACCTCATCGACAACGCGGTCGATGCCGTCGGCACCGACGGCCACGTCCGGGTGCTGGTGCGCGCCGCCGCCGACCACCTGCGCCTGCGTGTCGACGACGACGGCCCCGGCATCCCCGCCGCGCTGCAGCACCAGGTGTTCAAGGCGGGTTTCACGACGAAGGTGGCGGGGGACGACGGGGTGGGGCGTGCGGGGGCGGGGCGTACGGGGCGCCGGGAGCACAACCGGGGGATCGGGCTGGCGCTCGTGCGGCGGGTCGTCGAGCGGCGCGACGGCGAGATCGAGGTCGGCACGGGCGACCTCGGCGGGGCGCGCGTCACGGTGGTGCTGCCGGGCGAGCGCGGCGCGGAGCTGGGGGGCGGCGCGGGTGCGGGTGCGACGCGCGCGGGTGCGACGGGCGCGGGCCGCGGCAGCGCTGCGTCGGTAGGTGGTCCGGGCAGGGGCCGCCGGCACTCCGGCGGTCAGGATGCGGGCGCTCCGGGTGCGGGGGTCGGAGCGGCGGGGATGCCGTCGTGAGCGAGCGGGCGCGGACCCTTGTCGTCGAGGACGACCCGGCGGTCGCCGTCGTGCACCGCGGGTTCGTGGAGAGCCACCCGCGGTTCGTCGTCGTGGGCGAGGCGCGGACCGGGGCGGACGCGCTGCGACTCGCGGCCGACCTGCGCCCGGACCTCGTGCTGCTCGACCTGCACCTGCCGGACATCGGCGGGCTCGACGTGCTGCGTCGGCTGCGGCTGCTGCCCGGCCCGCCCGTCGACGTCGTCGCGACGACCGCCGCGCGTGAGCTCGAGAGCGTGCGCCAGGCGATGGCGGGCGGCGTGGTCGCGTACCTCGTCAAGCCGTTCACGTCGGCGGCGCTGCGCGAGCGGCTCGACGAGGTCTGGCAGCGCCGCGAGGACCTGCGGCGCGCCGAGCGCACGCTCGACCAGGACGCCGTCGACCAGCTGCTCGCAGGTCCCCGTGCCGCCGCGGCGCCCAAGGGCCTCTCGGGTCGCAGCCGCGTCCTGGTCCAGGAGGCCCTGGTCCGGCTGTGCGGCGGGGCACCGGGCGCCGCCGCGGGCGGTGACGTCGTCGGGTCCGGAGCAGGCTCGACACGCCGGGACGGTACGGCGGGCCGGGACGCGTCAGCGGTCCGGGACGCGTCGGCGGCGGAGGTGGCGCGCGCCGTCGGGATGTCCCGCGTCAGCGCGCGCCGGTACCTGGAACACCTGGTGAGCGAGGGGCTGGCGCAGGTGACACCCCGGTACGGCACCACGGGTCGCCCGGAGAACCGCTACCGCCCGACGTGATCCGCACGGAGGATCGGGCGCGGGGGAGAGGGGCTGCCAGGGGGTCCGGGTCGGGGTGGACCGGGCC
The DNA here is from genome assembly GCF_013004695.1 of Promicromonospora citrea. Lineage (GTDB taxonomy): Bacteria > Actinomycetota > Actinomycetes > Actinomycetales > Cellulomonadaceae > Promicromonospora > Promicromonospora citrea. Next base: position 12,214 of record NZ_JABEMG010000071.1, on the reverse strand, counting down.
GTCGGCCGTCTCGTAGGGGAAGCCCTCGCGGACCCAGTACTCGAAGCCGCCGATCATCTCCTTGACGTCGTACCCGAGGCGCGCGAGCTCGAGCGCCGCCTTGGTCGCGGCGTTGCAGCCCGGGCCCCAGCAGTAGGTCACGACGGGGACGTCGCGGTCGAGCGTCTGCTCGGCCCGCAGCCGGATCTTGCCCTTCGGCAGGTGGACGGCGCCGGGCACGTGCCCCTGGTCCCACGCCTCCTGCGGGCGCACGTCCACCAGCGTGAACCGGCGTCCGGCGGCAAGGTCGTCGTGCACGTCGGCGACGTCCGTCTCGAAGGCGAGCCGCCCGGCGAAGTGGGCGACGGCGGCAGAGGTGTCCTGGGTGCTCGTCATGCCCCGAGTCTCAGCCGCGCCGACGCGGCCGACAAGCCCTCACCCCCGCACCCGTACTGAACCACCCATCAGCCCCACTACACCGTGCCGAGGTAGTCACTTGGCGAGGTAGTCACAGGGCGAAGTAGTCATCAGATCGTGCCCCCTGGTAAGCGGGCCGATCCGCGGGTGCCACGCGCCTCGTGACTACCTCGCCAAGTGACTACCTCGCCAGGTGACTACCTCGGGTCGGTGGGGGCGTCTCGCGGGCGGACTCGCGGAGGAAGCGCACGACCCGCCGGGCCTGGAACACCAGCGCGTAGCCGATCGCGATGACGTGACCGACCACGCGCATCGTCTCGTTGACCGCGCCCTCGAGCAGGGTGTCCTCGTCGTCGACGACGCCGTCGCGGGCCGAGCGGAGGCTGAGGATGCGGGCCCGGTCGTCGGGGCCGAGCTGCTCCAGCAGCCGCGGCACCGTGGCCAGCGACTGCGCGAACGGGGCGTTGTGCTCGAGCACGGGCGCGATGATGTCCTCCGGCTCGATGAACTTCCCCGCGATGATCACGACGGCGACGATCGACCGGCGCCGGGCGTAGGCCGCGAGCACCGCACCCGCGCCCGCCGACGCGCCCATGAGGGCGACCCGCTCGCCGCGCCGCTCGTAGCGCTCGACCATCGCGTCGAGCCGGTCCAGACGCTCCTCGAAAGTCGCGTCCGACGACCAGCGCACGCGGAACATCGTGGTGCGCACGCCGAGCGCACGCCACGCCCGCAGCGCCTCGCGCTGCAGGTGCACGAGCGGCGGCAGCCGGTCGCCCAGGCCGGGCACGAAGATCACGCGGATCGGGCCGGCACGGCCGGCGGACGGACCGGCGGCGAGCAGTGCGTCGTCGTCCGGCACGGCGAAGACGGCGTCAGGCGCCGTGTCCGGCACGGCCAGGGCGGCGTCGCGCGCCACGTCCGGCACCGCGAGGACGGCGTCACGCGCCGAGCCGGCGCTCCGAGCGTCGTCCCTGGTCATCTGCTCGCTCATGTCGCCACCGAGGCTACACGGCAGAGCCCGCACGCCGGATCCACAGGCCCGCGCAGGCCTGTGGATCCGGCGCGGCGCTCAGCGGACGCCGTAGGCGCGGGTCACGGTCTGCCGGACCGTGCCGCCCGCGGCGTCACGGGCATCGACGCGGAGCGACACGTGCTCCGTGCCGCGCGGCGCCCGGACGACGCCGGTGTGCGCGCCGTGCCGGGTGTCGAGCGGGACGCGGTGCCACGTGGCGCCGTCGTCCGCGGACCACCAGAGCCGGGCCGTCGTGACCGGACCCGTCGACACCGTGACCCGCGTGGTACGGGGCGCGGTGCCGCGCAGGTCGAGGCCGCGCACGGCGTAGCCGACGTCGAGCACGGCCGGGTCTGTGCCCGGGGCCGCACGGAACGTCCATTCCGTCCGCACCTGCGTCGAGGTCGCCCACCACGGCCCCTCGTGGCTCGCGTCGAGGACCACCCGGTGGTCCGCGCCGCCGTCGGGCAGGGTCACCCGGGCCCGCGTCCACGTGTCGTCGACGACGGCCTCGCCGTCCTGCCAGACCCGCAGGCGGGCGTCGCCCGGCGCCTCGAAGGCGTTGCCGTGCGCGTCGCGCCACGGCACGAGGTCGATGCCGAGCGTCTCGCCGTCCACGGCGAACGCGCCACCGGCCCGCGTGCTCAGCACGGCCTTGCCGACGCTCTCCGCCGCTTTGTCGCGCGGCGCGTACGTACGGGGCTCGCCGGCGAACCAGCCCTGCTGCGGCTCGTCGACCGAGCCCGCGTAGACCTCGTGCCCCCACGTCACTCCGTTGGCGCTCACGTACTCCGTGCGCCGGCCCGGCGTGACGACGGGCGAGGCGACGGCGGACCCCCACACGTGGCCGGGCGCGGTGCCGACCCGGGCGCTGTCGGCGACGTGGCCGTCACCGAGCGACGCGTACGACGCACGGATCGCCGCGGTGTTCGCGGCCGTGGCCCGGAAGCGGAACGTGTCCACGACGTCCTGCGTGTGGAGCAGGTCGTACGTGTACGCCGGCGCCCGACCCTCCCGCACCGGCTGCTCCAGGACGAAGTGCGTCTGCAGGTCGTGCGTGCCCACGGTGACGGGCGCGTCGGTCGGGGTCGCGTGGGCCGTCGCCCCCGGGCCGACGAGCGCACCGAACCCGTACGGGTCGTCGCCCGCGGCCGTCGTGCGCGTGTCGTCGAGGGCGAGCCACGTCAGGCGCGCGGGGCGGTGGGTGGTCGCGGTGAGCTGCCGCGCCTCGCGGGCGTCGAGCACGACCGTCGTGTCGTCCGCCACCTCGATCTCCGGCCGGAGCACCGCGGTGACGTCCGTGACCTGGAACTCCTCGTCCGCCGTCCACAGGAAGCCCGTGACCGAGTACCGGCCCGGCGGGACCCGCAGGTCGAGGCCCTCCGGGCCGACCTCCCGGTGCCAGTCGAACAGCGTGGGGTCGTCCACGTTCACGACGCGGATGCTGGACAGCCCGGTGTGCGGCTCGCCGTCGCGGCCGACGGTGCGCACGTCGAGGTCCGCGAGGTCGGGCTCGACGAAGAAGCCGAGCGGTGTGCGGACCTCGCGGCCCTCGGCGTCGGTCGCCGTGACGGCGCCCGTGTACCGCTGCTCGATCTCCCCGGCGGTGCGGTCGACCACCACGTCCACCGACGACGAACCACCGGCGGGCACGGTGAGCGCCGCCGCCTCGAGGGCCACGGTGCCGTCCGGCAGCGGCGTGCCGTCCTCGGCCGACACCTCGGCCGCGAGCTCCAGCGTGACGTCCTCCGCGCCGGGGTTCTCGTAGGTGAGCGTCTGCGTCGCCGTACCCTCCTGCGGGTACTCGAAGCTGCCGAACGACAGCGACCCGGGCACCGGCACGACCGGCAGCTCGAGCGCCGTCGGCAGGAAGATCCGGCCCGCACCCTCGTCGAACGCACCGCCGAAGGTGTGCCGCGCCGACCCCATGAGGACGGACTTGAGCTCCGGGCCGGTCAGCTCGGGCCGCGCCTGCTTGAGGAGCGCCGCCGCGCCAGCCACGTGCGGGGTCGCCATCGAGGTCCCGCTGAAGGCCACGTACGGCCCGTCGCTCTCCCCCTCGCTGGTGCCCGCCGCGCGCGCCGCGACGATCTCGACGCCGGGCGCCGTCACGTCCGGCTTGATCGCGAAGTCGCCCGCGCGGGGCCCGCGGCCGGAGAAGTACGGCACCTCGTCGGCGTCGTCCACCGCGCCGACCGTCAGGGCCGAGGTCGCCGCGCCGGGCGTGTTCACCGTGCTCGGACCGTTGCCGCCTTCGTTGCCCGCCGCGACCACGAAGAGCGTGCCGTACTGCGCGCTCAGCCGGTCGACCGCCAGCGAGAACGGGTCGGTGCCGTCGGTGTACCGCTCCGACTCGCCCAGGCTCATGTTCACCACGTCGGCGCCCTGCGCGGCCACCCACTCCATGCCGGCGATGATCCACGACGACTCGCCGTAGCCGTCGTCGTCGAGCACCTTGCCGACCAGCAGGTCGGCGTCGGGCGCCACACCGCGGTTCTCGCCGTCGGAGGCCTCGCCCGAGCCCACCGCGATCGAGGCGACGTGCGTGCCGTGCCCGTAGCGGTCCACGACGTCGGCGGAGTCGGTGAAGTTCTCCGCGCCGACCACCAGGTCGTCGAGGTCGGGGTGGGTCGCGTCGATACCGGAGTCGAGCACGCCCACGGTCACGCCCTCGCCGGTGAAACCGGCGTCCCAGGCCGCGGGTGCGCCGACCTGCGGCGACGAGTCGATGTCGAAGCTCTCGACCCGGCCGTCCAGCCACACCTTCACCGCGGGCGCCGCCGACCGCGCGGCCGCGGCGGGTGTCGGGTCCAGCGACGCGAGCAGCGCGTCCGCGGCGTCCCGGTCGAGGTCCGCCGAGACGGCGCCCACCGACGACAGCTCACGCTCCGGCTCGACGCCGAGGGCGGTCCAGTCCGGCGCGGCACCGCGCGCCGCCGCGCCCGCCTCCCCGTCCACCGCGGCCTGCGCCACCGAGAGGTCCTGCACGATGACGGGCACGGTGTCCCGGTGCGCGTCGGCGTACCCGGCCGCGACCAGGCCGGTCACGTCGAACAGCTCGGCGTCGAGGCGCTCGGGCACGAGCCGCGCCACGTCGCCCGGGATCACGTGCACCCCGTCGCCGTCGACGACCCGGCGGAACGAGATCCGCTCGCGGCCCGGGGCGGGCCGCACCGTGACCGACCGGGTGCCGTCGGCCGCGTGGCCGACCGTCACCCGGTCCCCCGTGATGAGCGTGACCGTGGCCGACGACGGGTCCGGTGCCGGGGCACCGGACCCCGTCCCGGCGCCCGGCCCCTGCCCACCCGCTCCGTTCCCCGCCGACCACGCGGGAAGTCCTGTGCCCAGTGCGACCGCGACCGCGAGCGTCGCGGCGGCTGCACCTGTCCTGGCGCGCATCCGATGTCTCCTTCGTGAGGATGCCCGGCGGCTGTGTACCGCCGTCACCAGGGCTGACGCCGCACACGCCCGAATCGTTGGGCGGTCAGCCGACGAGCAGCCGCGGCGTCGCCTCGCGCAGCCTGCGCGTGTACGCGTCGCGCGGGTCGTCGTACACCTGCGCGGTGGGTCCCTGCTCCACGACCAGGCCGTCGTGCATCACGGCCACGTGGTCGCACACGTGCCGGACGACGCCGAGGTCGTGCGAGACGAGGAGCAGCGTGAGGTCGTGCTCGTCGGCGAGCCGGGTCAGCAGGTCCAGCACCTGCCGCCGCACCGACACGTCCAGCGCGCTCACCGGCTCGTCCGCCACGAGCACGCGCGGGCGGCACACGAGCGCCCGCGCGATCGCGATGCGTTGCCGCTGCCCGCCGGAGAACTGGTGCGGGTACCGGTCGGCCGCGTTGGCGGGCAGGCCGACGGCGGCCAGCATCTCGCGCACCGCGGCGCGCCGAGCCGACGCCGTCGCCGGGCCGCCCTCGCGCACGTTTGCGGGGTTGAGCAGCGGCTCGGCCACGATGTCGCCCACCGTCATGCGGGGGTCGAGCGAGCCGTACGGGTCCTGGAACACGACCTGGAGCGCGCGACGCACGTCGCCCAGCGGAGGCGCCCCGCGCCGGCCCCGCGCACCGGGGCTCAGGTCGACGCCCGCGGTGACCACACGACCCGACGTCGCCTCGTCGAGCCCCGCGACGATGCGCAGCAGCGTCGACTTGCCCGACCCCGACTCGCCCACGAGCCCGAACCGCTGACCCGGACGGACCTCGAGCGAGACGCCGCGCAGCGCCTGCACCGCGCGGCCGCGGCCGGCGTAGGTCCGGGTCACGTCCTCGACGCGCACCACCGCCTCGGCGTGCTCCGCGGCGGTGGGCCCGGCGGGCTCGGCCGTCGTCGCGCGCGGCTCGAGCGCCGACGCCGCGAGCAGCCGCCGCGTGTACGCGTGCCGCGGGCGGGCGAACACCTCGGCGACCGGACCCTCCTCGACCACGACGCCGTCGAGCAGCACCACGACGCGCTCGCACACCTGGGACACCACCGCGAGGTCGTGCGTGATGAACAGCAGGCCCGCGCCGCGCTCGCCGGCCAGCCGCAGCATCAGGTCGAGCACCTGGCGCTGGACGGTGACGTCGAGCGCCGTCGTCGGCTCGTCGGCGACCAGCACGGCCGGGTCGTTGGCCAGCGCCATCGCCAGCACCACGCGCTGCCGCTGACCGCCGGAGAGCTCGTGCGGGTAGCGGCGCGCGGCGTCGTCGGGCAGGCCGACCTCGGCCAGCAGCGCGGCGGCCCGGGCGCGGGCGGCGGCGCGGCCGGTGCCGTGCAGCGTCATCGTCTCCGCGACCTGCCTGCCCACGCGGACCAGCGGGTCGAGCGCCGTCATCGGCTCCTGGAACACCATCGAGACGTCCCTGCCCCGCAGCGCCGCCAGCTCGCGCTCGCCGCGCTCCAGCAGGTTGCCCGGCACGCCCGCGAGACCGACGTGCCCGGACGCCGTGACGCCGTCGGGCAGCAGACCGAGCGCCGCGAGCGCCGTCATCGTCTTGCCGGAACCCGACTCGCCGATGAGGCCGACGCGCTCGCCGGGAGCGACGCGGACCGAGACGCCGGAGAGCAGCGCGCGGCCGCCGTGGGTCCGGACGTCGAGGTCGCGCACCTCGAGGGCGGGCGGGGTGGCGGCGGCGTCTCGCGGCGTCACGGTGCGCGGGTCCGGGCCGGGCACCCGCTCCGCCCGTGCCGCCGCGTCCGCGCGCTCGGCCGCGACGCCCGCGAGCCGCGGGTCGAGCACGTCACGCAGGCCGTCACCGAGCAGGTTGAACCCGAGCACGGCGACCGCGATCGCGACGCCCGGCACGACGGCGAGGTGGTCGGCGACACCGAGGAACTGCTGCGACTCCTGCAGCATGCGGCCCCAGGACGGCGTCGGCGGCGCGGTGCCGAGCCCGAGGAAGGACAGTCCCGCCTCGGCGAGCACGGCGATCGCGAAGTTCACCGAGCACTGCACCAGCACGGTGCCCGCGATGTTGGGCAGCACGTGCCGCACGGCGACGGCGAGCTCCGGGCGGTTGGCGGCACGCGCGGCGAGCACGTAGTCGGACCGCACGACCTGGAGGGTGCCGCCGCGGGCCACGCGCGCGAACGCGGGGATCGAGCCGATGCCGAGCGCGATCATGGCGGTGAGGGTGCCCGCGCCGTAGACCGCGCCGAGCACGATGGCGAGCAGCAGGCCGGGGAAGGCGAGCAGGATGTCGCTCGCGCGCATGATGAGCGTGGCGGGACGACGGCGTCCCGCGCCCTGCAGCATCCCCGCCAGCACACCGACGGGCACGCCGACGACGGCGGCGATGCCCACCGCGACGACGCCGACCAGGAGCGTGATCTGTGCGCCGGCCATGACCTGGGAGAGCACGTCGCGGCCGAACCGGTCCGTGCCGAGCAGGTGCTCCGGGCCGGGCGGGAGCAGCCGCTCGGCGCCCGCGTGCTCGGGGTCGAACGGCGTCCAGACGAGGGACACGAGCGCGGTGAGGAGCACGAGGCCCACGAGCACCGCGCCGAGCAGGAGCTGCGGGTGGGCCCACGGGGTGCGGCGGCCCGTCGCGACGGGCAGGGCCGCCACGGCCCCGGGGGCCCCGGCCACCGGGTCCTGAGCGGTCACGAGGCCCTCCGGAGGCGCGGGTCGAGCAGCGTGTAGACGAGGTCGACGAGGAAGTTGAGGAGCACGACGAGCACCACGAGCACCGCGACGACCGACTGCACCGCCAGCAGGTCGCGGTTGCCGACGGAGTCGAGCAGGAGGCTGCCGAGCCCGGGCACGGCGAACACGCGCTCGATGACGACGGCGCCGATCAGCATGGACGCGATCTGCACGCCGACGACCGTCACGATCGGCACGCCGGCGTTGCGCAGCCCGTGCCGCACGAGCGCGCCCGTGAAGGTCAGCCCCTGGGCGCGGGCCGTGCGCAGGAAGTCCTCGCGCATGATCTCCAGCACCGCGCTGCGCACGTACCGGGTGATGATCGCGGCCTGCACCGACCCCAGCGCGACGGCAGGCAGGAGCACGTGCCGCCAGAACTCCCCGAACCCGTCGGCGGGCGCCGTCCACCCGCCCGAGGGCAGCCAGCCGAGCCGGACCGCGAACACGGCGACGAGGAGCACGCCGACGAGGAAGTTCGGCACGGCGACGCCGACCTGGCTCACGGCCGACAGCGTCACGCCGCCGGCGTTCCGGTGCCAGACGGCGGCCAGCGTGCCGACGGGTACCGCCACGACGAGCGCGACCAGCATGCCCAGGAGCACGAGCAGGGCCGTGACCTGCACGCGGTCCGCGATCAGGGGCGTGAGCTCCTGCGACGTCACGTAGCTCGTGCCGAGGTCGCCCGTGAGCAGGCCGCCGATCCAGCGCAGGTACTGCTCGACCAGGGGGCCGTCGGTGCCGTGCTCGGCGCGCCAGGCCGCGAGCGCCTCCGGTGAGGCGTCGAGCCCGAGCGCGACGACGGCGGGGTCGCCCGGCAGCACCCGCAGCAGCACGAAGATCGCCGCCGTGGCCACGAGGAGCGTGGCCACGAGCTGGACGACGTGCGAGGCGAGGTGTCGGAGCACGGGCGCGGGGACGGCCTCAGTCGGACCAGCGCAGGCCGGTCAGGTCCATGGACTCCGTGGTGGCGTTCGCGGCGACGCCCTCCAGCGCCGCGTCGGCCACCACCGTGTTCGGGAAGAGGAACAGGGGGTCGCTGGCGGCGTCGTCGACGATCATGCGGGCCACCTCCTGCATGCCCGCGACGTACTCGTCGGGGCTGCCCTGGTCGGCGTCCTCGGCGACCTCGGCGAGCCGCGGGTTGTCGTAGCCGATGTAGTAGCCGGGGTCGCCGAAGACGGTCAGCAGGTCGCGGGCCTCGGTGTGGAGGATCACGGACATCTGGTAGTCGTGCTCGGTGAACACCTTGTCGAGCCAGACGGCGGGGAACTCGGCGGGGGCGATCGTCGCGTCGATGCCGACGTCGGCGAGCTGCGAGACGACCACCTGGGCCACCGCCTCGGCGTAGGGGCGGGTGGGCACGTCGAACGTGATGCTCAGGTCCTCGACGCCCGCCTCCTCGAGGAGCTCCCTGGCCCGGTCGGGGTCGTACGGGTAGGCGTCCGTGAGGTCCTGGTAGTACGGGTCGGTGGGGGGCACCATCGAGCCGATGAGCTCCCCGTGCCCCGCCCACGCGGTGTCGAGCACGGCCTGGCGGTCGATCGCGTACATGATCGCGCGGCGCACCCGCAGGTCGTCGAACGGCGGGGCGGCGTTGTTGAGCGCGAGCAGCACCTCGCCCGTCGAGGTGCCGTCGATCACCTGCAGCCGCTCGTCCTGCTCCAGGCCCGCGATCAGGTCGGGCGCCTGCAGGTTGTAGGCCATGTCGACGTCACCTGCGCGGACGGCGTTGGCCTGGGCGTTCGCGTCGGCGAAGTACCGGACGGTGATCTCGTCGAGCGCCGGGGCCTCGCCCCAGTAGTCGTCGCGGGCGGTGAGGGTGACGTGCTGGCCCGTCGCGACCTCCGTCACCGTGTACGGGCCGGTGCCGACCGCCTCGGTCGCCAGGTCGGCGGACAGGTCGTCGGGGAACATCGCACCCACCGACGTGCCCATGTCGAACAGCCACGCGTTGCTCGGGTGGCGCAGCGTCACGACGACCTCGGTGTCGCTCACGGCCTCGGCGCTCTCGACGACATCCATCTTCGAGCTCAGGCTCAGTGTCCAGTCGTCCTGCACGCGGCCGATCGACGCGACGACGTCGTCCGCCGTGAAGGCCGAGCCGTCGGAGAACGTCACGCCGTCGTGCAGCGTGAAGGTGTAGACGGTGCGGTCGCCGCTGACCTCCCAGGACCGCGCGAGCTGCGGCTGCACCTCGCCGTCCTGGTCGATCGTCACCAGGCCCTCGTACACGTTGTTCATGAGCAGCTGCGGGATGGCGGAGCCGGAGGTGGTCGTGAAGTCCAGGTTGGTCGGTTCCCCGGTGAGCCCGACGACGGCGTCCGTCCGGTCCTCGCCGCCCGCGGAGCTGCCGGCGGAGCACCCGACGACGAGTGCCGCTGACGTGAGGACGACGACGGCGTCGAGGGCGCGGCGCCCGGTGAGGATCTGCACACGACCAGCCTAGTCGGGGTGAACCCCGCCGGAGTGCCGCGTCGGCGTTCGCACGTACCCTGGCCCGGTGCGCCTCGTCACCTGGAACGTGAACTCCGTCCGTACCCGCGTCGACCGCGTGCTCGCCTTCCTCGACCGCTCGCAGGCGGACGTGCTGGCGATCCAGGAGACCAAGTGTCGCGACGACCAGTTCCCCACCGCCGCGTTCGAGGCGGCGGGGTACGAGGTGGCGCACTTCGGACTCTCGCAGTGGAACGGCGTGGCGATCGCGTCGCGGGTCGGGCTGGACGACGTCGCCACCCGGTTCCCCGGGCAGCCCGGCTTCGCCAAGACCCTCGCGGGTGACAGCCCGGACGCGCTGCTCGACGTCGACCCGCCGATCGAGGCGCGAGCGATCGGCGCCACGTGCGGCGGCGTGCGGGTGTGGAGCCTGTACGTGCCGCACGGCCGCGCGCTCGACGACCCGCACTACACGTACAAGCTCGCCTGGCTGGACGCCCTGCGCACGGCGGCGCAGACCTGGGCGGACGCCGGGGACCCGGTCGCGCTCCTGGGCGACTGGAACGTGATCCCGCTCGACACGGACGTGTACGACCCGGCGGCCTTCGTCGGCAAGACGCACGTCTCCCCGCCGGAGCGCGCGGCGTTCGACGCCTTCGCCGACGCCGGGTACGCGGAGCTGACCCGGCGGTTCCTGCCCGGGGAGCACCTGTACACCTACTGGGACTACCAGCAGCTCGCGTTCCCGCGGAACAAGGGGCTGCGGATCGACTTCTGCTGGGCCTCGCCCGCCCTCGCGCCCCGGGCGACGGGTGCGGTCATCGACCGGGACGAGCGCAAGGGCAAGGGTGCCTCGGACCACGTGCCGGTGATCGTGGACCTGGCGGACTGAGGTCGGCAGCCGCACCCGCCTCCACGGCGGGGGACCCGCCCGGGTTCCCCTCAGGATGGGGAAATCTGCGGGTGAAATTGTCCGCAAACGGGGGCCACCGGCGCGGGGTGCCTCCCGGGTGGCAAGGTCGTTGCCGAATGTCGGTAAGTTAACCTGCATGACGTCGAGCCCCGACCAGTCCCCGGCCGCCACCGCAGGCGCCGGCGCCCCTGACACGGATCCCGTCACGACATCGTCCACGGACGATACGGAGCAGGTGAACGCGCCCGAGGGACCGACGGACGAGCACGCGAACGGGGCTGCGGGCGAGTCGGCGAACGGGGTCGAGCGGGCGACGGCGACCGACGCCGCGGACGCCGCCGGCGACGGGGACGACGCCGGCGACGGGGACGACGACGCGGCGTCCGACGACGCGGCCGCCGGCGGGACGACGGCCGGTCAGACGTCGGCCGTGGCCGCTGCCGACGAGGAGGCCGCCGGTGAGACGGCCGGTGCCGGGACGACCCGCGAGGCGACCGCCCACGACGGTGCCGCGCGGGACGCCGCCGAGACCGACGGCGGTCCGGACGAGGACACCGCCGACGCCCCGGCGGACGACGCCGACACCGCCGACACCGCCGCCGCCTCGGCGGACGAAGCCGGGACCGACGAGGTCGCCGCGGCAGGCACGACGGCCGAGAACACCGAGGCGGACGACGCCACGACCCGCGACGCCCGGGCCGGCGACGCCGGGACCGCCCGAGCCGCGACGAGCGGCCCGGAGGACGACGGCACCGAGGAGAGCACCGACGCCTCCGCGCCGGACGAGGCCGGCGCGACGTCCGGAGACGCCGACAGCGTCGGCGAGCCGGAGACGACCGCCCCGAGCGCCGCTGAGAGCGGCGCCGCCCGGGACGAGGCTCCGCCCACGGAGGAGATCACGGTCGTCCCGGCGACCGGCGCGCTCTCCACGGGCGGCGACGCGGCGTCACCGGCTCCCACCGGCTCCGCCGCCTCACCCACGGCGACCACGCCCGCCGTCGACTCCGCCGCCTCACCCGCCGACAGCGCCGCCTCACCCAGCCCGGCGGGCACCACGGCGTCCGGCTCCGCCGACTCCGCCGCGTCGCCCGCCGGCGCGCCCGCCGTCGACGACGCGCTGGACTTCAAGGCCCTCTCGTTCGCCGCGATCGCCGAGGCGCACAAGAAGGCCCTCGGCCCCCGCACCGTCGCCGCCGAGGAGTCTCCCGCCGACGCGACGCCCGACACGTCGCCCGACGAGCCCGGCACCGCGCCGCCGTACCTGTTCGCCGACTCGTACGCGCAGTGGAAGGACACGGTGGCGACGCCGGCCTACCAGCGCTACCTGGCG
>NZ_JABEMG010000070.1 GCF_013004695.1 Promicromonospora citrea | reverse complement strand
GGCGGGGCGGGGGCGGGGGCGGGGTCAGCGGAAGACGACCGTGCGGCGGCCGTCCAGGAGGACGCGGCGCTCCGCGTGCCAGCGGACGGCGCGGGCCAGGGTGCGGCGCTCGACGTCCTCGCCGATGCCGACCAGGTCCTCCACCGTGCGGGAGTGGTCCACGCGCTCGACGTCCTGCTCGATGATCGGCCCCTCGTCGAGGTCGCCCGTGACGTAGTGCGACGTGGCGCCGATGATCTTCACGCCGCGGTCGTGCGCCTGCCGGTACGGGCCTGCGCCCTTGAACGACGGCAGGAACGAGTGGTGGATGTTGATGACCTGCCCGCTGAGGTCGCGGCAGAGCTCGTCGGACAGGATCTGCATGTACCGCGCGAGCACCACGAGCTCGGCGCCGGTGTCGGCGACCAGGCCGCGCAGCGTCGCCTCGGCGTCGGCCTTCGTGTCCGGGGTGACCGGCACGTGGTGGAACGGCTTGCCGTAGAACGTCGCGATGTCCTCGAGGTCGCGATGGTTGCCCACCACGCCGACGACGTCGATGGGCATGCGCTGCGAGCGCTCGCGGTAGAGCAGGTCGACGAGGCAGTGCGCGGCCTTCGACACCATGATCAGCGTCGGGATGCGGCGGCCGACGACGTCGAGCGTCCACGTCATGCCGAACCGCCCGGCGACCTGGTCCATCGCGGCGGTGAGCTCCTCGCGGGACGCGACCGACTCGGCCTGGACCCGCATGAAGAACAGGCCCGACGCCGGGTCGCCGAACTGCTGCGACTCGGTGATGTTGCCGCCGTGCTCCGCGAGCATCCCCGCCACCGCATGGACGATTCCCGGCTGGTCCGGGCAGGACAGCGTGAGGATCCAGTGGGTCGCGGGGCGTGCGGCGTCGTTCACGCGGTCAGGCTAACCCGACCGGCCGCGTCAGGCGCTGCCCTGTCCGAGCTCCTTGCGCATGACCCAGCGCCTGCGCCCGCCGCTCACGCCCGACGTCTCCGCCGCCCGCTCGAACCCCGCCTGCTCGAACAGGCGCACCGTGCCGACGTACCCGCTGATCACGTCGACCCGGTCGGGACCGGTGTCGGCCGGGTAGCCCTCCACCACCTCGGCCCCGTGCGCCCGCGCGTGCTCCACGGCGCCGGCCAGGAGATCGTGCATGAGGCCGTGCTTGCGGAACCCGGCGCGCACCACGAAGCACACGGCGACCCACGCGTCCCTGTCGTCGACGAACGGGATGGTGCGTGACCCCATGAGGCGCCGGTACGTCGAGCGTGGCGCGACCGAGCACCAGCCCGCCACGACGTCGTTCACGTAGGCCAGCACGCCCGGTCCCGGCTCGGTGGCGCACAGGTCGCGCATGTAGCCCGGCCGGTCCTCGTGGGCGACCCTGCTGTCCCGGTACGCCATGCACCAGCAGCCCTTGCCGCCCGGCTTCCTGACGCCCACCACCTCGAAGAAGTCGTCGTACCGGCCCACGGCGGAACGGACGTCGACCCGCACGTCGGTCCCCTCGGGCCACCCCGGTCTGCGCTGCGTCATGAGCCAGAACCTACGCCGGGCCACCGACATCCGTCCGCGGCCCGGTTACCGTCGACCTGGGCGCGCCACCTCTGACACGATGGCCCCATGAGCAACTCCACCACGACGATCACGCTGGTCGAGGACGACCATGCGGGCGAGCTCCTCACGCTGCGGCGCGCCGCGTTCGTGACCGAGGCCCAGCTGTACGACGACCCGAACATCCCGCCCCTGACCCAGACGCTCGCGGAGCTCCGGGAGGACCTGGCGCGCGACGACGTCGTGACGATCGGCGCGTGGGAGGGCCACCGGATGATCGGCTCGGTGCGCGTGGAGATCGAGGGGGAGAAGGCGACGCTCGGCCGGCTGGCCGTGGCGCCCGACAAGCAGGGCCGCGGCATCGGCACGGAGATGCTCTTCGCCGTGCTGCCGTACCTGCCCAAGGAGACCAAGGAGATCTGGGTCTTCACGGGCAAGGACTCCAAGCAGAACCTCGCGATGTACACGAAGCACGGCTACGAGGAGCAGTACGACAAGGCCGCGGGCGACCTCACCTACACCTACCTGCGCCGCGTCCTCGGCGCGGCGGGCGCACGGCTCGACGCGGGCACACCGGCGGAGCAGGGCACGCCCCAGCAGGCCTGAGCGGGGCCCGCCGCGGCGGTGCGGTCGCCCGCGCCGCCGCGGCGCCGGCTACGCGGCGAGGCAGATCGTCTCGTAGCTGCGGTACGGGTCGAAGCCCAGCGCGAGCTCGTCGGTCGTGCCGTCCGGGCACTCGGCGCCGCCCATGAGCAGCCCGGTGACCTTGCGGCCGCCGTCGCCGCACGGGACCTCGGCGCCGTCCCCGTCCACGCAGTCGCCGACCACGAGCTGGCCGCCGCCCCGTCCGGTGTCGCCGGGGTGGTCGTCGGACAGGTTGCGCGCGCAGACGGACTGCGTCTCGCCGCCCGCCTGGCCGTCCTTCTGGAAGACGACGTCGGTACCGCCGGGGCAGTGCGCCTGGGCGGTCGAGACGGCGTCCTGGATGTCGAGGATCGTCACCGTGGCCTGGGAGTCGTCGCACGCGAGCGGGCGGTAGGCGTCGTCGTCCCCTGACGTCGGGTCGGGGCCGGCGCAGGAGTCGACGGCCCACGCGGCGGTCGGCTCCGGGGTGCCGTCCGGGCCGAAGAAGTGGAAGCCGACGGCGCCGATCACGACGGCGGCGACGACGAAGGCGACCACCGACCAGATCCAGTCCCGCGCGGTGTTCCTGCCACCGCGCCCACCGCGCCCGGCACGTGCGCCGCGGCCGCTCCGGCCGCCGGTGTGCTCGAGGTCGTCGGGACCGGTCTGCGCCGTCGCGACGGGGCCGGACTGCGGTGCACCGGCCTGCCGGGACACGAAGGGGGCCGAGGGCACCTGGCCCGAGGAGAGCCCACCCGGGGCGTACTGCCCCGGCGGCGTCGGGGAGGACGGCCGGTTCGGCGGGAACTGGCCCGACGAGAACGGACCCGCCGGGAACTGGCCCGACCGCGGACGGCCGCCCGACGGCGGCGAGCTGTCCGAGTCCTGGCGTGGGACACCACCCGTCCTCGGGCGGTCCTGCCTACGACGTCGGTCTGGCTGGTGTTCCGGAAAGCCTGCATCCGGTGACACGGGGGAGGGCATGGGCGGCACACTAGCGACGTCGGCGTGCCCAGCAAAAGGTCTCAGGTACTTTCGGCGAGATCTCGCCGTTCCGGCCGACCACCCTGCGAGCAATCCGCCCCTGCCCGAGGCGTCGACGACGCCCGTGCCGCGCCGCTGCTACGATCGTCGCGTCGCAACTGGCGTCAGGTGGATCACCACCGGGGAGCGACGAACCATGCCGACGACGGGTCGATCGCCTGGGCCCCGGGTCACCGTGCGAGAGATGCACGCGCCCGGCAGTCGTGTCGCGGCGCGTGTGCCCTCCACCGCCGTCCGACACGCCACCGTCCCGCATGAATCGAGGAGCTATGAGCGCATCGACTCCTGACCCGCTCGCCACCCCGCTCGCCGAG
Organism: Promicromonospora citrea; assembly: GCF_013004695.1. GTDB lineage: Bacteria > Actinomycetota > Actinomycetes > Actinomycetales > Cellulomonadaceae > Promicromonospora > Promicromonospora citrea. The sequence goes on along the minus strand of NZ_JABEMG010000070.1, from coordinate 21,703 downwards.
CTCGACCCCGAGATCGCCGCCGTCCTGGACGGTGAGCTGACCCGCCAGCGCGACACGCTCGAGATGATCGCGTCCGAGAACTTCGTGCCGCGCGCCGTCCTGGAGGCCCAGGGCTCGGTGCTGACCAACAAGTACGCGGAGGGCTACCCGGGCCGCCGCTACTACGGCGGCTGCGAGCAGGTCGACATCGCGGAGAACCTCGCGATCGCCCGCGCCAAGGAGCTCTTCGGCGCCGAGCACGCCAACGTCCAGCCGCACTCCGGCGCCCAGGCCAACGCCGCCGTGCTGCACGCCCTCATCAACGCGGGCGACAAGATCCTCGGCCTGGAGCTGGCCCACGGCGGCCACCTCACGCACGGCATGAGGATCAACTTCAGCGGCAAGCTGTACGACGTCGGCGCCTACGGCGTGGACCCGCAGTCGTACCGCATCGAGATGGACGAGGTGCGCAAGAAGGCGCTGGAGCACCGCCCCGACGTCATCATCGCGGGCTGGTCGGCGTACCCGCGCCACCTCGACTTCGCCGCGTTCCGCGAGGTGGCGGACGAGGTCGGTGCCAAGCTGTGGGTCGACATGGCGCACTTCGCCGGCCTGGTGGCCGCCGGTCTGCACCCGTCGCCGGTGCCGCACGCCGACGTCGTCTCCTCCACCGTGCACAAGACGATCGGCGGGCCGCGCTCCGGCTTCATCCTCGCCAAGGAGGAGTACGCCAAGAAGATCGACTCCGCCGTGTTCCCGGGCCAGCAGGGCGGCCCGCTCATGCACGTGGTCGCGGCCAAGGCCGTGTCGTTCAAGGTCGCGGGCTCCGACGCCTTCCGCGACCGCCAGGAGCGCACGCTCCGCGGCGCCTCGATCATCGCCGACCGCCTGTCGCAGCCCGACGTCGCGCAGGCGGGTGTCTCCGTGCTGACCGGCGGCACGGACGTGCACCTCGTGCTCGTCGACCTGCGCGACTCCCAGCTCGACGGCCAGCAGGCCGAGGACCTCCTGCACGACGCGGGCATCACCGTGAACCGCAACGCCGTCCCGTTCGACCCGCGCCCGCCCCGCGTCACCTCGGGCCTGCGCATCGGCACGCCCGCCCTGGCCACGCGCGGGTTCGGCGACGAGCAGTTCACCGAGGTCGCCGACATCATCGCGACCGCGCTCAAGGACGGCGCGTCGACCGACGTCGCCGCCCTGTCCGCGCGGGTCGCGAAGCTGACCGCCGAGTTCCCCCTCTACCCGGGGCTGTGACCCGATGACCGCACAGATCCTGGACGGGAAGGCCACCGCCGCCGCGATCAAGGCGGAGCTCAAGGACCGCGTCACGGCGCTGCGCGAGCGCGGCGTCGTGCCGGGCCTCGGCACGCTGCTCGTCGGCGACGACCCGGGCTCGCAGTGGTACGTCGCGGGCAAGCACCGCGACTGCGCCGAGGTCGGCATCGCGTCGATCCGGGAGGACCTCCCGGGAGACGCCACGCAGGAGGACATCGAGGCGGCGGTCCGCCGGCTCAACGAGGACCCGGCCTGCACCGGGTACATCGTCCAGCTCCCCCTGCCGAAGGGCATCGACACCAACCGCGTGCTCGAGCTCGTCGACCCCGACAAGGACGCCGACGGCCTGCACCCCACCAACCTCGGCCGGCTGGTGCTGCGGGTCAACGAGGAGATCACCTCGTCCCTGCCCTGCACGCCCCGCGGCATCATCGAGCTGGTGGAGCGGCACGGCATCAAGCTCGCGGGCAAGGAGATCGTCGTGCTGGGCCGCGGCGTCACCGTGGGCCGCCCGATCGGCCTGCTGCTCACGCGCCGCGCCGTGAACGCGACGGTCACCCTCACGCACACCGGCACGCACGACCTCGCCGCCCTCGTGCGGCGGGCCGACGTCGTCGTGGCGGCCGCCGGGGTCAAGGGCATCGTCACCGGCGACATGGTCAAGCCGGGCGCCGTGCTCATCGACGTCGGCGTCTCGCGCGAGACCGACCCCGGGACCGGGAAGTCGCGCGTGGTCGGCGACGTCTCGCCCGAGGCGGCCGAGGTCGCGGGCTGGGTGTCGCCCAACCCGGGCGGGGTCGGCCCGATGACGCGCGCGATGCTGCTGGCGAACGTGGTCGAGTCGGCGGAGCGCTCGCTCGTCTGAGCCACCCGGACGCACGAGACGGTCGCCCCACGGAGGTTCGTGGGGCGACCGTCCCCGTGTCCGGGCCCGGCGTGCGATGAGTTCGGCGGGGGACCGGCGTCTACCCCGGGGAGAGCATCCCTATCTCCCTGGAGGCCGTCATGGTCAGCGTCCGACCCCATCTCTGGTTCGGCAACAACAAGGGTGCCGAGGCCGCGGCGTTCTACGCCGAGCACATCCCCGGCTCGTCCGTCGACCGCGTGCACAAGGCGCCGGAGGGTGTGCCCGGCGTCGAGCCCGGCGCCGAGTTCGTCGTCGAGTTCACGGTGGCCGGGCAGCCGGTGACCGGGCTCAACGCCGGCCCGCACCTCATGCTCGACGACGCCTTCTCCTTCTACCTCCTCCTCGAGGGCGGCCAGGAGGAGGTGGACCACTACTGGGACCTCCTCACGACGGACGGCGGCGAGCCGGGACCGTGCGGGTGGTGCAAGGACAGGTTCGGGGTGTCGTGGCAGGTGATCCCGAAGGAGCTCGAGGAGCTCTGCGGCACCTACTCCACCCCGGCCGAGATCGCGACGATGCAGGCCATGCTCACGATGGGCAAGCTCGACGTCGCCGCGCTCCAGGCCGCGCACGACGGGGCGGCCTAGCGCTCACCGCCGCCGTCGGCGCACGACGAGCGCCTGCTGCTCGGGGAAGGTCCAGCCGAACCGCACGGCGAGCAGGCGCACGAGCGTGGTGACGACCACGCCGGTGACGGCGGCGGGGAGCGCGGGCGCGCCCGCGGTGACGAGGGCGACGATCAGCGCGGCGCCACCGGCGGCCGCGACGGCGTACAGCGACCCGACGTGCAGCAGCGCGACGGGCAGCGCGAGGGTCACGTCGCGCAGCACGGACCCGCCGACGGCGGCGGCCGCGCCGACGAGCACGGCCGGGACGGCGGGCACGCCGAGCGCGAGGGCCTTCGTCGTGCCGATCGCGCCGAACAGGCCGATGACGACGGCGTCGAGCGGCACGATGACGGGGTCGAGACGGGCGAACAGCCGCTGCAGCGACAGCCCCACGAGGGCGGTCAGTGCCGCGACCAGCACGTACCAGGGTCCGTAGACCGCGACCGGCGGCACGCCGAGCAGGATGTCGCGCAGCAGGCTCCCGCCGAGCGCGACGCCGGTGCCGACGAGCACGGTGCCGAGCACGTCGATCCGGCGGTCGGTGAGGGCGCCGGCGAAGAGCGCGCCCTGGAGCGCGCCCAGCCCGACGGCGACGAGCTCGGCCCACAGCGGGATGCCGAACGGGGTGATGGTGTCCATGGCGGTACCCGGCCCCGCGGCCGGCCCCGTGACGCACCGTGCGGTGCGGCGGGGCCGGCGGGGCCTGTCCTCCGGCCGGTCGGGTCAGCGGGTGGTGGCCTGGGCGGCCTCGAGGATCGTGGCGGTCACGACGTCCGGCCGGGACACGGTCACGGCGTGCGAGGCGTCGACCTCGACAAGCTTCGCGTCCGCACGCTCGGCCATGAAGCGCGACAGGTCGGCGGGGATCGCCTCGTCCTTGGTCGCCGACAGCACCCAGGAGGGGATCGACCGCCAGGCGGCGGTGCTCGCCGGGGCCTGGAAGGCCGACAGCGCCAGCGGCCGCTGGGTGGCCGCCATGTGCGCGGCGGTGGTGGTGTCGACGTCGGCCGCGAACAGCTCGTGGAACTGCGCGGGGTCGATGGTCAGCTCCGTGGCCGTCGTGCCGTCCGGCGTGGTGTACGGGCTCGGCTGCGCCGCGCCGCCGAGGCGGGCGCCCGGGAACTTCTCGACGAGGTCGACCAGGCTCTCGCCGGGCTCCGCGAGGAAGCTCGCGACGTAGACGAGCGCCGTGACGTCCGGGTTGCCCTCGGCGGCGTGGCTCATCACGTGGCCGCCGTAGGAGTGGCCCGCGAGGACGACGGGGCCCTCGATGGTGGCGAGCACGTCGCGCAGGTACTGCGCGTCGCCCTCGAGGTCGCGCAGCGGGTTGGCGACGGCGACGACGCGGTGGCCGGCCTCCTGGAGCGCGCTGATCGAGCCGTTCCAGCTCGAGGAGTCGGCGTAGGCGCCGTGGACGAGGACGACGGTCTGCTTCGTGGCGGTGGTGTTCATGGTGGCCTCTCTCGGGTCTCTCGGTCTCTTCCGGAGGCCGGTGCCTCCGTCCCCCCGCGTAACGCGCCGTGCATGCAATATATTGCATGCCGGATGCGTGAGCAAGGACACACCGGAGGATCACCCCGCAGCGCGGACGGCCGGGCGGGATGTCGGAGGCGGCACGTAGGCTTCCCCGGTGCCTCTGATCGTCGCCACCGCCAACGTCAACGGGATCCGGGCCGCCGCGCGCCGCGGCATGCAGGCCTGGATCGACACCCGTCGGCCCGACGTCCTGCTGCTACAGGAGGTGCGGGCCCCCGACGCCGTCGTCCACGACCTGCTCGACGGCTGGCACGTGGCGCACGTCGAGAGCGAGGCCAAGGGGCGAGCGGGCGTGCTCGTGGCGTCCCGCCTGCCGCTCGGCGCGGTCCGTACCGGCCTCGCGCCGTACGGTCCGGGCGGCCCCGAGCCGGTCACCGACACCGGCCGCTGGGTCGAGGCGGACGTGGCGCTGCCGGACGGCGGCGTGCTCACCGCCGTCTCGACCTACCTGCACTCGGGGTCCACCAAGCCGGGCGAGGAGCACACGATGGTGGCCAAGTACGCCTACCTCGAGAAGGTGACCGCGCGGCTGGCCGAGCTGGCCGCGGCGCCGACGCCGAGCGTCGTGGCCGGCGACCTCAACATCGCCCACCACAACGCCGACATCAAGAACTGGAAGGGCAACGTCAAGAGCGCGGGCTTCCTGCCCGAGGAGCGCGCCTACGTGACGCGCTGGCTCGACGAGCTCGGCTGGGCCGACCTCGGCCGCCAGCACGCCGGGGACGGCCCGGGCCCGTACACGTGGTGGTCGTGGCGCGGCAAGGCGTTCGACAACGACGCCGGGTGGCGCATCGACTACCAGCTCGCCAACCCGGCGCTGGCCCCCGCGTGCCGCAAGATCGAGGTCGACCGCGCCCCGACCTACGCCGAGCGCTGGAGCGACCACGCCCCGGTCGTGGCGACGTACGAGCTCTGAGGCCGGGGCCCGTCAGTACCGGATCGCGTCGATCACCTTGACCCGCACGGCGTAGGTCGCGGGGATCAGGCCCGCCAGCGCACCGATCCCGACGGCGCACGCCATGCCGACGGCCGCGGCGTCGAACGGGAAGGGCGGCAGGTCGTCGATCGGCCGCCCGAAGACGAGCTCGATCGGGATGTACTTGATGACCGCGACGGCGATCACGACGCCGACGAGCCCCGCGACCGTCGTCGCGACGACCGACTCCATGAGCACGCCGAAGAAGACGCGCCCGCTCGTGGCGCCGAAGGACCGGCGGATGCCGATCTCCCGGATCCGGTAGCGCACGGTGACCAGGGCGATGTTGAGCAGGCCGAGCCCGCCCAGGAGCAGCGCGAAGCCGCCCACGCCGAGCACGACGTACTGCAGCACCTTGTCGAGCACGAGGTGGTCGGTCATCGGCGGCTGCACCACGAACGGCGCACCGGCCGCCGCGAGGTCGCGGGTCAGGACCCCGGCGAGCTCCTCGGCGATCTCCGGCGGCACCCAGAACCGGTAGCTGTCGACCGAGAGACGGTCCGGGAACCAGCGCGCGGCCTGGTCGAACAGCAGGAACGCGCGGGGTCCCTCCTCGGTCCACTGGACGGGCACCTCGCCGATCACGGTCGCGGCCACGGGGGTGGCGCCCTCGATCACCACCCTCGGGTGGGTGTCGGCCGGCGCGCCGTCGGCGTAGGCCTCGAGGAAGGCGCGGTTGACCACGAGCACGGGCGCGAGCCGGTCGGCGTCCGCCGCGGTGAACCAGCGCCCGCTGTCGAGGCCCTGCCGAGTGATGACGCCACGGTCGGGGTCGACGGCCGCCCACTCGACGTAGGTCCCGTCCGGGCCGCCGCGCACCGCGAGGTCGGCGTAGGCGTTCACCGAGTGGTAGCTGATCTTGTAGCGCGCGGCGACGGCGTCGACGAGCGCGTCGGTCTCGGCCGGCGTCGCCATCGCGCCCATGCCGCTCGACCAGGCCTCGAGCGTGGTGTCCCGGCCGACCATCCGCTCGTTCTGCTCCTGCATGGCCTGCCCGAACATCGTCACGGCGGCCGTGATCCCGGTGATCGCGGTGACGGCGCACGCGACCCCGACGAGCGCGAGCAGCACCCGGACCCGGTGGATCCGCAGCTCGTCCCAGGCCTCGACGATCGCACCGACGACCCCGGTCATGCGGGCACCTCGGTGCTGACGGGAGCGGTCTCGTCCACGGCGACGGGCGCGTCGAGGTGGACGGGCACGAGGACGCCACCGGCCAGCCGGAACTGCCGGTCCGCGCGGGCCGCGATCGCCAGGTCGTGCGTGATGGTGACGAGCGCGGCGCCGGTCTCGCTCGCGGCGTCGTCCAGGAGCGTCATGATCGCCCGGCCGGTCTCGACGTCGAGCGCCCCGGTGGGCTCGTCGGCGAGGATGACGCGGGGCCCGCGCACCAGCGCCCGGGCGATGGCGACGCGCTGCTGCTCGCCGCCGGAGAGCTTCTCGGGCCGGGTGTCGAGGCGGTCGCCGAGGCCGACCCGCGCGAGCGACTCGGCGGCCAGCCGCCTCCGGTTCCAGAACTGCTTGCCGCGCGCGTAGAGCAGGGGTGCCGCGACGTTCTCGAGCGCCGTGCGGCCCTGCAGGAGGTTGAACTGCTGGAAGACGAACCCGAAGTCGTCGCCGCGGCGGCGGGCCAGGGCGCGGCTGCGCAGGCGGCCGACCGGCGTGCCCTCCAGCAGGTACTCGCCGGAGGTCGGGGAGTCGAGCAGCCCGAGGATGTTGAGCAGGGTGGACTTGCCGGTGCCGGAGCGGCCGACGATCGCCACGTGCTCGCCCGACCCGACGGTCAGGTCGACGCCGCGGAGGATCTCCAGCGTGCTCTCGTCCGGGAGCGTGACGTGCCGGGTGACGGCGCGGAGGTCGACCAGCGCGGTGGCGGTCATCCGAAGCACTCCTCCTCGAACGCCTGCATGGTCGTCGTGTCGCCCACGGCGGCGGCCTCGTCGTAGGCGGTGGTGTCCTCGCAGTCGACGCCGCCCTCGGTGCCGTCCTCGACGGGCGTGAACTCGAGGATCTGCTCGCCCGCCTCGAGGCCCTGGGTGACCTCGACCTGCAGCCCGTCGGTGAGGCCGAGGGAGACGTCGCGCGGCTCCGGCTCGGCACCCTCCTCGGGGACGACCCACACACGGCCGGTCTGGGAGGTGCCGAGCACCGCGCTGATCGGTACCACGACGACGTCCTTCGCCGAGCCGTTGGTGATCTCGATCTCGGCTCCCAGGCCGGCGAACGCCTTGATCTTCCGCGGGACGGCGCACCGCACGGCGCCCGTCGCCGACTCGCCCGTCGCCTCCTCGCCGCCGGCGCCGGGGGCCTCGCCGATCGTGAGGCCGGTGCACTCGAACGGCGCGGGCCCGCCCTTGAGCGTCACCTGTGCCGAGCCCGTGGCGCCGACGAGCCGGTACTGCTGGTCGGCGGTCAGGGTGCCGGTGACGGCGAGGGTGCCGGGGGAGACGGTGCCGACGACCTCGCCCACGCTGACGGCCTGGTCCTGGAGCACGGTGACGTCGACCGTGCCGGAGACCGGCGCGAGCACCGAGGTCCAGGTGACCTTCGGCTCCTGCTCGGTGACGGTCTCCTCGCCTGTCTCGTCGTCCACCTGGACGACGGGGTCGACGGGCTCCTCGCTCTTGATCCACAGCACGCGCACGTCCTTGTCGGCCCGGGCGTCGTCGACCTCGATCTCGGCGACGACACCGTCCGCCGTCGCCCTGATCTCGACCGGCGGGTCGGTGACGACGGCGCCCGGCACCGTGACCGCGTTGGTGACGGAGCCCTTCTCGACGGTGAGCACCGGCTCGGTGATCTCGCCCGTCGGCTGCAACGCGTCCGGCGGGTCGAGGTCCGCGCCCTTGAGCGCCAGGGCGACGAGTGCCGCGGCGATCACGGCCCAGATGACGATCCGTGCGGTGGGGAAGACGTACTGGCGGACAACGCCCATGGGGTTCCTCGCGGCCGGGAAGTGGAGGCTGCACGGGGGCAGCCTCGCGACCCTAGTGCAGGCGGACGGCGCGGCGGGACGAAAACAGGGGGTGAAACGCCGAGGGCCCCGCACCGGACGGTGCGGGGCCCTCGGGCGTGCGGGATCAGGCCGCTGGTGCCGACGGCGGCGCGAGCAGGAACGCCGGTGCGGTCAGCCCGGCGTCGGCGAAGGCGCCGGCGACGGCCGCGACGACGGTGTCGACGTCGGAGCGGCGGACCAGGGCGATCGCGCTGCCGCCGAACCCGCCGCCGGTCATGCGGGCGCCGAGCGCGCCGGCGGCCACGGCGGTGTCGACGACGAGGTCGAGCTCGCGACAGGACACCTCGTAGTCGTCCCGCAGGGAGGCGTGCGAGGCGAGCATGAACGGGCCCACGTCGGCCGCCCGGCCCTCGCGCACGAGGTCGGCGAACCGCGCGGTGCGGTCCGTCTCCGAGACGACGTGCCGCACGCGACGGCGCAGCACGCCGTCGGGGTCGTGCGGCTCGAGCTCCGCCAGCGCGCGGTCGAGGCCGACGCCGCCCAGCGTCGGCGCGATCTCGCGCAGCGACGCGAGGCCGAGCAGCCCCGCCGCGCGCTCGCACGCCGCGCGCCGCGCGCCGTACTCGCCCGAGACGTGGGAGTGCTCGGCCCGGGTGTCGACCACGAGGAGGGTGAGCCCGGCGGGCTCGAGGTCGAACGGCACGGGGACGGCCGACTCCAGGGGATCGAGGCCGGGCCGGAAGTCGAGGAGCAGGGCGTACCCCTCGCGGCAGCGCAGGGACGCCGACTGGTCGAGCCCGCCGGTGGGCGCGCCCGCGATCTCGTTCTCCGCACGCCGGGTCGCGTCGACCAGCTCGGCGCGCCCGGCGTCCGACGTGGCGAGGCCGAGCCCGCCGACCGCGTCGAGGGCCACGGCGAACGCGGCCTCGAGCGCGGCCGACGAGCTGAGGCCCGCGCCGAACGGCACGCACGAGTCGACAGCGGCGTCGAACCCCGACACCTTGTGACCCGCCTGGGTGAGCGCCCACGCCACTCCGGAGACGTACGCGCCCCACCCGGTGACCGCGCCGGGCGCGACGTCGGACAGGCTGATCTCCCAGACGCCCTCCGCCTGGGCCGACACGAGCCGCACCCGGTCGTCCTCGCGCGGCCGCAGCGCGACGTACGTGCGGTGCGGCAGCGCCGTCGGGAGGCAGAGCCCTGCGTTGTAGTCGGTGTGCTCGCCGATGAGGTTGACCCGCCCGGGGGCGGACCAGACGCCGTCGGGCGAGCCCTCGAACGATCGCGTGAAGAGCTCCCCGACCCGGCGCGCGCCCTCCTCGGCGCTCCAGGCCTCGAGCCACTGCGGTTCAGTCATGGGGAACATTGTCTCTCGCCCCGCGGGGCGCGTCGTCGACCCTCCACGCTACGGGACGGTCCGCAGCACCCGGACGGCACCGGCGGGTACCGGCGCGGTGCCGTCGAGGGACGCCCCGGTGAGCAGGTCGGTGGCCGGCCCGTCGAGGGGGAGCGCCGCGTCGTCGTCCGTGTGGTTGATCGCCACGGTGTACTGCGTGGTGCCGCGCGTGCGGCGCACCACTTCCAGGCCCTCGGGCAGACCTGCCGGCGCGATCCCGGCTCCCGCGTACACGTCGGCCATGACCGTGGCGAGCGTGTCGACGTCGAGGTTCGTCGACACGTACCAGCCCGTGCCGGCGCCGTGCCGGTGCCGGGTGATCGCCGCGCCGCCCGGCTTCGGGCCGTCGACGTAGGTGCCGACGGGCTCGGCCCCGGCCAGGACCAGGTCGTCCGCCCACACCGTGCCCGTGAGGCCGATCGTGTCGGTGCTCGCGGCGCCCGCTCCCGCTGCCCCCGCGCGGTAGGCGACGGTGAGCGACTCGTCCGCGCGCAGCGGCAGGAACTCCTCGACCTGGACGCCGAGCGCGTCGCGCAGCGGGGCCATGAACCCGCCGGGGTGCACGGCGTCGTGCTCGTCGACGATGCCGCTGAAGTAGCTGACCAGCAGCGTGCCACCGGCCTCGACGTACGCGGTGAGGTTCGCGGCGTCGGCGGCGGACAGCAGGTAGGACGCCGGGGCGACCACGAGCCGGTATCCCGACAGGTCCTGACCGGGCTTGACCAGGTCGACCGTGAGGCCGTCGCGCCACAGGCGGTCGTAGAACGCGTCGACCCGCTCGCGCGGCTGTGCGTCCACGCTCGGGCGGTACTCCAGGCCCTGCGCCCAGAACGACTCGTCGTCCCACACCAGGGCCACGTCGGCTCGCACGCGCGAGCCGCGCAGCTCGGTGAGGCGGCCGAGGTCCGCGCCCAGCTCCGTCACCTCGCGCCACACCCGCGAGGCCGTCCCGGCGTGCGGCAGCATCGCCGAGTGGAACTTCTCGGCGCCGGCCCGGGAGGCCCGCCACTGGAAGAACATGATCCCGTCGGCGCCGCGGGCCAGGTGGGCGAGCGAGTTGCGCGCCATCTCGCCGGGCCGCTTGGCGACGTTGCGGTCCTGCCAGTTCACGGCGGACGTCGAGTGCTCCATGAGCAGCCAGGGCTTGCCGCCCGCGACCGAGCGCGTGAGGTCGGCGGCGAGCGAGAGGCCCACGTGGCCGCGCGGGTCGGCGGCCCAGAGGTAGTGGTCGTTGGCGACGAGGTCGACCTCCTTCGCCCACGCGAACAGGTCGGTCCACGGGCAGATGGTGGCCATGAAGTTGGTGGTCACCGGGGCCGACGAGTGCTCGCGGACCGCGTCGCGCTCGGCGACGAAGCACTCGCGCAGCGCGGCGTCGGAGAACCGCGCGAAGTCGAGCTGCTGCGCGGGGTTGGCGGGGGTCGTCGTGGCGGCGGGGACCCGGACGTGCTCCCAGTCCGCGTAGTGCTGGCCCCAGAAGGCGGTGCCCCAGGCCGCGTTGAGCGCGTCGAGCGTGCCGTACCGCGCGCGCAGCCAGACGCGGAACGCGCGCTGGGCGTGCACCGAGTAGTCGAACATGACGGGCGCGCCGTACTCGTTGTGCACGTGCCAGCCGGCCAGCGCCGGGTGCGAGCCGTACCGCTCGGCGAGGGCGTGCGTGATGCGCAGCGCCGCCTCGCGGTACGCGGGTGCCGTGGGCGCGAGGAGGCCGCGTCCGCCCGGCCCCATCACCGTGCCTCGGCGGTCGACGACGCGCGCGTCCGGGTGTGCGGCGTACAACCAGGCGGGCGGGGCCGCCGTCGGCGTCGCGAGCAGGATGCGGATGCCGCCCTCGTGCAGCAGGTCGATCACGCGGTCGAGCCAGCCGAAGTCGAACTCGCCCTCGCGCGGCTCGAGCAGCGCCCAGCTGAAGATGCCGACGCTGACGAGGTTCACGCCCGCCTCGTTCATCAGCCGCACGTCCTCGGCCCAGACCTCCTCGGGCCACTGCTCGGGGTTGTAGTCGCCGCCGTAGGCGATCCGGTCGACGCCGGGCAGCCACCCGTCGGACCGCGGTCCCGGGACGAAACGGGGCGTTGCGGGCATGGGGGTCCTCTCTCTGGTCCGTCAGGAGGCCGGGTCACCCCTGCGGGCGACCCTGCCGTCGGACCTACCGTACGGGGCAGCGGGCACCCGTGGGAATACGCTTCCCCGACGCTCGGCTACACCTGGTACGGGTCGACGAGCGAGAACGGCGTGCGCGCCTCCTCCAGCGCCGCCTCGGGAAAGGCGTCGCCGGCCACGTAGTACCTCGCGCGGGTCTGGCCGACCGGTTCGAGCACGTGCTGGGCGACGAGCGCGCGCAGATCGCGTTGGGCCTGCTGGACCTGGAGGTTCTCGGCTCGCTCGTACCGGCTGCGGCGCACGCGACCCGACAGGGCGACGTCGTGGAGGGCGCTCACGCTGCGCGGGCTCAGCCCGAGCGAGTCCACGAACGACTCCAGGTGGCGCAGCACCCGGCCCGACCGCTCGAGTCGCAGGCGGACGGACTGCGTCTGCTGGTGCGATGCCACGAGGTTGAACCTGACCCAGTTCGCGACGTCCTGGTCGGGAAGGTACGTCGCCCCGCGATCGGCGAGCTGTCGGTAGTACTCCCAGGTATTGCCGGGGCGGCCGAGCCACGCCTCGATCGAGGAGAACTCCGGCGCGAGGACGCTTGCCCGCGCGGTCACGAGCGTCTGCAGCGACCGCGACATCCTGCCGTTGCCGTCGGCCCAGGGGCGGATCGAGACCAGGTGGAGGTGAGCCATGGCTGCCCGCACCACGGGGTGGGTGCCGTCGTCGTCGTTCAGCCAGTCCACGAGCGCTGCCATCAGGCCTGGCACGTCCTCGACGGAGGGCGCGGTGTACACGGCGATGCTCGGGTCGCGCGTGTCGGTGACGTACACGGCCCCCTTGCGCCACTGGCCGGCCGGTCGGGCGGGGGTGTGGTGGTGGCCCTGGAGCATCCAGTGGAGGCCGTTGAGGAGGCCCTTGCTGTAGGCGAAGTCCGGCGCGTCGTGCAGCGACTGGATGTACGTCATCATGCGCTGGTAGGCGAGGGTCTCCTCGCGGTCGACCTCCGTCACGTCGACGTCGCGCTCGCCGTCCATGAGGTCCTCTGCGTCCACGGTGGACACGCGGAACCCCTCGATGGAGTTGGACGCCGCGACCGCGTCGGCGGTCAGGAAGCGGCGCAGGCCCTCCGTCCACTTCGTCGGCGTCGACCTCACCTGAAGGCGCAGCGCCTCGCGCTCGCGGTCGATGTCGTCGAGCACGCGGCGGTCATCGGGTGAGAGCGTGGGCGTGGGGAAGAGCATCCGCCCAGTGTAGGAATGACGGAATCATTGCGTCAATACATCAGTCCCTGCTGCGCACGGCGGCCAGCACCTCCTGCTCCTCGGCGCGCGTGAGTCCCGTGACGGTCGCGTCCGGCGTGGCGCGCAGCCACGCGAGCGTGTCGCGCGCGGTCTCGGCGAACGGCCGGGTCGCGAGGCCCGCCGCGAGCGACGTGGTGACGTCGTGGGTCATGAAGCCCTCGTCGGCGAGGTCGCCGGCCCAGAACGGCAGCGACCGCGGTCCCATCCACGGCCGCACGTCGTGCTCCGCGAGCACCTCCGGCGCCACCGGGACCAGCTCGGGGTGGGCGCCGACGCCATCCGCCACCGCCGCCAGCAGCTCGGAGCGCGGCGCCGGCGGGCAGACGGCGTCGAAGTCGCCGGTGGTGCGGTGCTCCGCGGCGGTGACGACCCACGCGGCGAGGTCGCGCACGTCGACGAGCTGCACCGGCCCGTCCACGGGCTCGGGCACGAGCACCGGCCGACCGTCGCGTGCCGCGTCGGCGAACCGGGCCGGCCAGTAGGTGAACCGGCCGCTCGGGTCGCCCGGCCCCACGATGAGCCCGGGCCGCACGACGAAGGCCGCGGCGACGCCCGCGCGGACCAGGTTCTCGCACGCCACCTTCATGGCGCCGTAGACCTCGGGGCCGGAGGCCGGGTCCTCGTCGGTCTCCACCGGGTCCAGCAGCGGGAGGGTGGCGGGGGTGCCGCCCACGGTGGTGCTCTCCGCGTAGACGTTGATCGTGGACACGAACGTCCAGTGGGCGTCGGGGAACGCCGCCACGGCGCGGCGCACGTGCGACGGGATCCGCGAGACGTCGACGACGGCGTCGAACGTCGCGCCGGTCAGCTCCGCCGGCACGTCGTCGGCGCGGTCCCAGCGGACGAGCGTCGCGCCGTCGGGCACCGTGCCGCTCGTGCCGCGGGCCGCGCACGTGACGTCGTGGCCGCGCTCGACGGCCTCCGCCGCGACGGCGTGGGACAGGAAGACGGTTCCACCGAGGACGAGGATGCGCATGGGCCCACCGAACCGCATCGCGGGCCGCGGGGCCACGGGGATCTGCTGACCGCGTATCCCCGAGGCCACCGGCTCAGACGGCGGCCCGCTCCTCCGTGAGGAAGTCCGCGCACCGCTCGCCGATCATCATCACGGTGATGTTCGGGTTGACCGTCGTGATCTCCGGCATCACGGACGCGTCGGCCACGCGCAGCCCCGTGACGCCCTTGACCCGCAGGCGGGGGTCGAGCGGCGAGGAGTCGTCGTCGGGCGCACCCATCCGCACCGAGCCGGTCGGGTGGTAGACGGTGTTGTGCGTGCGGGTGAGGTAGTCGGCGATCTCGTCGTCGGTCTGCACGTCGGGCCCCGGGTACAGCTCGGCGCCCGCCCACTCCCGCAGCGCGCTCTGCGCGACGATCTCGCGCGCGAGCCGGATGCCCTTGACCATGACCTGCATGTCGTACGGGTCGGTGAAGTAGCGCGGGTCCACCCGGGGCTTGTCCCGGAAGTCGCGCGACCGCAGCCGCACCGTGCCGCGCGAGCGCGCGTGCGTGACGTTCGGCGTGAGGCAGAACCCGTTCTCGGTGGTCGGGTAGCCCTGCCGGGCCGTGTGCATGTCGAACGGCACGGAGCCGTAGTGCATCATCAGGTCCGGCCGGTCCAGCCCCGGCTCCGTCGCGGCGAAGATGCCGATCTCCCACCACTGCGTCGACGTGGTCGTCATGGGCTGCTTCGCCTCCCACTGGATCACGCCCTCGGGGTGGTCCTGCATGTGGGAGCCGACGCCGGGCGCGTCCACCAGGACGTCGATACCGAACTCCCTGAGATGCTCGGCCGGGCCGATGCCCGAGAGCATGAGCAGCTTCGGGGAGTCGATGGCCCCGGCCGACAGCACGACCTCGTGGCGCGCGGTGAACGTGCGGTGGTGGATGAGGTCCGGGCCCAGCACCTCGACGCCCGTGCACCGCGTGCCGTCGAACGTCAGCCGCTTGGCGCGGTGCTCGGTGAGGATCGTCAGGTTGGGGCGGTCGAGCACCGGGTGCAGGTAGCTCACGGACGACGACGACCGCACGCCGTCCTCCCGCGCGTTGATCTGGAAGAAGCTCGCCCCCGTGACCACCGTGGACCCGTCGTTGAACTGCACGCGCGGGATGCCGACCTGCTCGCACGCGTCGAGCACCGCGACGCCGCACGGGTCGCTCGGCGGGATCTGCCGGATGCGGACGGGCCCGTCGTGGCCGTGGTGCGCGCCGGGCTGGTCGTTGTTCTCCAGGCGCGTGTAGTACGGCAGCGAGTGCTCCGCGCCCCAGCCGGCCGCGCCGAGCTCCTCCCAGTGGTTCAGGTCCTCGGCCGGTGCCCAGAACGCGATGCACGAGTTGTGCGACGAGCAGCCGCCCAGCACCTTGGCCCGCGCCTGGCGCATGAACGAGTTGCCGTTCTCCTGGGGCTCGATGAGGTAGTCCCAGTCGTAGCCGGACTCCAGGAGCCCCATCCAGCGGTCGAGCCGCAGGATCGCGTCGTCCCCGACGTCGGACGGACCCGCCTCGATCAGGGCGACCGAGACCCGCGGGTCCTCGCTGAGCCGCGCTGCGACGGCGGCGCCGGCCGACCCGCCGCCGATCACCACGTAGTCGAAGGTGCCGTCGGTGGCGGGCTGTGCCGCGGGCTGCTCAGTCATCGGTGCCTCCGAACCAGCCGGTCACCGCCGGCCGCAGGTTCTGGTAGATGTGCTTGGTCTCCTGGTACTCGGCGAGCCCCGCGTGCCCCAGCTCGCGGCCGAAGCCCGACTGGCCGTACCCGCCCCACTCCGCCTGGGGCAGGTAGGGGTGGTAGTCGTTGATCCAGATGGTGCCGTGCCGCAGCCGGTTCGCGACCCGCTGCGCCTTCCCGGCGTCCTGCGTCCACACGGCGCCCGCCAGGCCGTAGACCGTGTCGTTCGCGATCTCGACGGCTTCGTCCTCGTCCCGGAACGTCTCGACCGTGACCACCGGCCCGAAGGCCTCCTCGGCGACGGCCGGGGTGCCGCGGCGCACGCCGTCGAGCACGGTGGGCAGGTAGTAGAACCCGGCCTCCAGCTCGCCCGTGCCCCACCGCCCGCCGCAGCGGACGACGGCGCCGTCGGCGACCGCCTGCTCCACGTACGCCGTGACCTTGTCACGGTGGGCCGCGGAGATGAGGGGGCCGGTCTCGGCCGCCTCGTCGAACGGGCCGCCCAGCCGGATGCGCTCGGCACGGCGCACGAGCTCGTCGACGAACCGGTCGTGCACCGACTCCTCGACCACGAGCCGTGCCCCGGCCGAGCACACCTGGCCGGAGTGCACGAACGCGCCGTTGAGGGCGTTGTCCACGGCGGCGTCGAAGTCGGCGTCGGCGAAGATCACGTTGGGGTTCTTGCCGCCCAGCTCGAGCGCGACCTTCTTGACGGTCGCCGCGGCGTTGGCCGCGATGGTGCGCCCCGTGGCGAGGCCGCCCGTGAAGGACACCAGGTCGACGTCGGGGTGGGTCGAGAGCGGGCCGCCGGCCTCGGGGCCCGCGCCGAGCACGAGGTTGGCGACGCCCGCGGGCACGCCCGCGTCGGTCAGCACCTCCATGAGCAGCATCGCGGTGTGCGGGGTGAGCTCGCTCGGCTTGAGCACGAACGTGTTGCCCGCCGCGAGGCACGGTGCCACCTTCCACACGGCCTGCAGCAGCGGGTAGTTCCAGGGCGCGATGAGCGCGCACACGCCCACGGGCTCGTGGACCACCCGGCTGAGGACGTCGGCGCTGCCGGCGTCGACCACCCGCCCGGCGTCGACGCCCGCGAGCTTGGCGAACCAGCGGAAGCACGCGATGCAGTCGTCCATGTCGATGCGGCTCTCGACGAGGCGCTTGCCCGTGTCGCGGGACTCGGCGAGCGCGAAGTCCTCCTTGCGCTCGGTGAGCAGGTCCGCCACGCGGTGCAGCAGCTCCCCGCGGTCCGGCCCGGTGGTCTCCCGCCAGGGGCCGGCGTCGAACGCGCGGCGGGCCGCTGCGATGGCCCGCTCGGTGTCCGCGGGGGCCGCCTCGGAGACCTCGGCGACGAGCGAGCCGTCGGCCGGGCAGCGGATCTCGCGGGTCCGGCCCGCTCCCGCGGGCGTCCAGGCGCCGTCGATGTACAGGGTGCCGGTGGTGCGCGGTGCGTTCATGGTGCTCAGGCCTCGATCTGCTCGGTCTCGTGCGTCGGCGTGCTGCTGGCGTGCAGGAACAGCAGGTGCCGCTCGTACTGGTCCAGCACGTCGGCGATGAGCTGCTCCTTGGCGTAGCCCGTCACGTCGTAGCCCTGGGTGCCCTCGGTGAGCAGCACCTCGACGCGGAAGTAGGTGTCGTCCTGGTCGGAGGTGTTCATCCGGAAGGTCGGCGTGGGGTGGGCCTGCGGCCAGAGGGTGTAGGCGAAGGGCGCCTCGTCGCCGTGCTCGACGGTGAGGGTGAGGGCGGGCAGGCCCGTGTCACCGGCCGGCGCCTCGCTGCACGACGTGGTGATGCCCTGCTCCGCGAGCTCGGCCGACACCTCGTTGAGGGCCGGCCGCACCGTCTGGTCGAGGAACCGCAGCGTCTGGCGTCGCCCGGGGAACGAGACGAGCCGGGCGAGCCGCTGCCGCCACCCCGCGCCCTGCACCCCGCCCTGCTGGATGCGCCCCGACAGGCTGTTCGGCAGGGCGACCCGGAGGGTGTCGAGCTTGCGGCCCTCGGTGCGCAGCGCCTTGTACAGGGCGAACATCACGCCGAACATCACGAGCGAGAACGGCAGGCCCATGATGATGGTGCCGGACTGGAGCGTGGCGATCCCGCCGGCGACGAGCATGCCGAGCGTGAGCAGGCCCGTCGTGGCCGCCCAGAAGATGCGCAGCCAGATCGGCCCGTCGTCGCCCGCCCGGTGCAGCCTCGAGGTGAGCGTGGAGAGCACGAGGGCGCCGGAGTCGGCGGACGTCACGTAGAACAGCAGGCCCACGAAGATCGCCAGGCCGATGGTCAGGGGCGCGGCCGGGAACCGCTCGAGGAGGGCGAAGATGCCGACGGCGGGGTCGTTCATGGCGGCCTCGCCGAACGCGGCGCCCTCGGCCCCGCCGTTCCGGATGAGCTCCAGCGCGCTGTTCCCGAACACGGAGACCCACAGCAGGATGAACAGGAACGGCACGGTGAGCACGCCGACCACGAACTGCCGGATCGTGCGCCCGCGCGAGATGCGCGCGAGGAACAGGCCGACGAACGGCGCCCACGCCACCCACCAGGCCCAGAAGAACAGGGTCCAGGCGTTCAGCCACTCGGTCGGCGCCTCGAACGCGAACGTGTCCAGCGTCATGCCCGGCAGCCGCGTCAGGTAGTCGCCGAGGTTCATCACGAGCGCGTCGAACAGGAACGTGGTGCTCCCCGTGACCACGAGGAACAGCACGAGCAGCAGCGCGAGCACGACGTTGAGCTCGGACAGCCGCCGCACGCCGCGCTGGACGCCGGAGACGACCGACAGGGTGGCCATGACGACCGCGAGGCCGAGCAGGGCGGCCTGGACGCCGACACCGATCGGCACGCCGAGCAGCTCGGCCAGGCCGCGGTTGAGCATCTCGACGCCGATGCCGAGCGTGGTCGCCAGGCCGAAGATCGTGCCGAGCACGGCGGCCACGTCGATGACGTCGCCCAGCCGGCCCCACACGCGGTCGCCGAACAGCGGGTGCAGCGCGGAGCGGATGCTCAGGGGCATGTTGCGGCGGTAGGCGAAGTACGCGATCGCCATGCCCATCAGCGCGTACATGCCCCACCCGACGAGGCCGTAGTGGAACAGGGTCCACACGATCGCCATCCGGGCCGCCTCGACCGTGCCGCCGTCGCCGACGGGCGGCGCGAGGTACTGGGTCGCGGGCTCCGCGACGGAGAAGAACATGAGGTCGGTGCCGATGCCGGCGGCGAACAGCATCGCGGACCAGGTGAGCAGCCCGAACTGCGGCTTCGCCTGCTCCGGCCCGAGCTTGATGCGGCCGGTGCGGGACAGCGCGACGCCGATGACGAAGACGAGGAAGGCCGCGGCCACGAGGAAGTAGTACGCCCCGAACCAGTCGGCGATCCAGGCGACGACGACGCCGATGGACTCCTCGGTGGTCGTGGGCCAGATGATCGCGGCGAGCGCGACCACGAGGATCAGGACCGCCGACCCGATGAACACGGGTGGGTTGATTCCGGCGTGACGCTTTCGTGGCGTGTGGTTGTCCTCGGAGGCGGTAGCGGTCTCGGTCGTGGCCGGGATGCTCATGAGTTCCTTCGTCGGGGGTGCGGACTGCTTTACCGTACTAGTACCGGAAGGTGTGTCCACTCGCCCCGCGAAAGGCCTCGGCCCTCGGCCCCGTCAGACCGGCGCGAGCCCCAGGCTGCGCCCCGCCAGGCCGCGCCGGCGCCGGGCGAGGGTCGAGGCGACCTCGCGCAGCACCTTCGCGCCGGGCGAGTCCGGTGCCGTCAGGACGACCGGCGTGCCGGAGTCCCCGCCCTCGCGCACGGCCACGTCGAGCGGCACCTGGCCGAGCAGGGGCACGTCCGTGCCGACCACCTCGGTGAGGCGCGCGGAGACCTGCTCGCCTCCGCCCTCGCCGAAGACCGCGAGGCGCGAGCCGTCCGGCTGCTCGAGCCACGACATGTTCTCGACCACGCCGACGACGCCCTGCGAGGTCTGCGTCGCGACCGACCCGGCGCGCTCGGCGACCTCGGCGGCGGCGGCCTGCGGCGTCGTGACCACGAGGATCTCCGAGCCGGGCAGGAGCTGGGCCACCGAGATCGCGATGTCGCCCGTGCCGGGCGGCAGGTCGAGCAGCAGCACGTCGAGGTCGCCCCAGAAGACGTCCGCGAGGAACTGCTCGAGCGCGCGGTGCAGCATCGGGCCGCGCCAGACGACGGGCTGCCCCTGCGGCACGAACATGCCGATCGACACGACCTTGACGCCGTGGGCGATCGGCGGCAGCAGCATGTTGTCCACGCGGGTGGGCTGCCGGTCCACGCCGAGCATCCGGGGGATCGAGAACCCGTAGATGTCCGCGTCGATCACGCCCACCGACAGCCCGTCCGCCGCGAGCGCCACCGCGAGGTTGGCCGTCACGGACGACTTGCCCACGCCGCCCTTGCCCGACGCCACGGCGAAGACCTTGGTCATCGAACCGGGCTGCGAGAACGGGATGACCGGGTCGCCCGCACCGCCGCGCAGCGTCGAGCGCAGCGCCGCGCGCTGGTCCGGCGTCATCACGCCGAGCTCGACGTCGACGCCCGACACGCCGTCGACGGCGCTCGCGGCCGCTGTCACGTCGCGGACGAGCGTGGACTTCATCGGGCAGCCGGCCACGGTGAGGTCGACACCGACGGCGACGTGCCCGGCGTCGGACACCGCGACCGACCGGACCATGCCCAGGTCGGTGATGGGGCGCCGGATCTCGGGGTCGAGGACACCGGTCAGGGCGTCGCGGACGCGTGCCTCGAGCGTGGGGGAGTCGACGGGGGCCATGCCTCGATCCTAGGACGGCGGTCCAGCCCGCCCGGCCGGGTGCGACGCGGGCGCAGTTCCATGAATATGCAATGAAGCGCCGTGGGAACGGTACGCTGCGCACCACCACCGGTGAGGAGGGGCCATGACCGAGGCACACGTCTCCGCGCGGGTGCGGCGTGTCGCCTCCGAGGACGAGGCCAGGGACCTCGCGGCGGCACTGCAGCGGCCGGGCAGGGAGCGCCCGGTGGTGGTGATCTCCACGCCCGCGGGGCACGACGCGCCGTTCGTGGACCCGCAGCGCGTCGCCGAGGACGTCGACGGGCTGGCCGAGGTCGTCGTCATCCCCACGGGCGACGTGTCCTGGGCGTTCTCGTCCGGCATGCCGCCGGACACCCAGGTCTACGGCGGGGCGTCGCGCGTCTACGGCACCGACCTGGAGTGGGTGCACCACCCGCGCCGGTCCCCGCTGCACTTCGCCTACTCCCCGGACGAGGACGCGCGCGTGCACGACCGGCTGGTCGGCGACGTGATGCGGCTCGCGGTCCGCACGGGTCTCGTGGGGGCGTCGCGCACCACGCCGTGCACCCCGGTCACCCACGGCACCGTGCTCGGCCTGCTCGGCTCGCGCGCCCTGGTCAGCACCGACGACGGCGGTCAGGCCACCGTCGCGGAGGAGCTGGTGCTGCCTGACGTGCCGCTCGGCCGCGTGCTCGCGCCCGGCATGCGGGTCACCGGCGTGCTCGACCCGGCGCGCCGTCTGCTGGACATCCGGGGCATGCTGCCGGACGCCGCCACGCTGCGCCGGACGGTCCACGCGGCCTACCGCGTGGGCCGAGCGGTGCTCGGCCGGGTCGAGGCCATCGACGACGACGCGGTGCGCATCGCCCTCGCGCCGGGCGTCGTGGTGCGCGTGCGGCGGCCGCAGGTCACCGGCAACGACCTGGACTCGTTGCGCGACCTGTTCACCCCGGGGGAGGTCGTCGCGGCGCGCCGGTCGCCCGCGCCGCTGGAGGGCCTGGCCCTGCGGCTCGACGACGTCGACGAGGATGCCGACGCCCCCGTGCCCGCGATCGCGCTGCTGGAGGGCGGGCCGCCGTGGCTCGTGGCGGAGGAGGAGGTCGCCGACCCCGGGCCCGGAGCGGGCGCGGCCGGGGACGGCGAGCGGGACGGTGCCGGGGCCGTCGACGGGGGCGCGGAGGCCGGTGCCACGGCCGGTGACGGGGGCGCGGAGGCCGCCGG
>NZ_JABEMG010000007.1 GCF_013004695.1 Promicromonospora citrea | reverse complement strand
GTGCCCGGCGAGGCGGGCGGTGTGCCCGGCGCGCCCCCGGCCCCGGGCGGTGCTTCGGCGACGTCGGGCACCGCAGGCACCCCGAGCCCGGCCGGCGTGCCGCCGATCCCCGGCGGCACCGCGTGGGTGGCCGAGATCTGGGTGGACCCCGACTGGTACGCGCACGAGCGCCCCGAGGACCCGCTGCCGTCGGCGGGTCTGCCCGGCCTCGTGACGCTGCGGCAGCGCAGCCTGCTGGTGGGGCGTCCGTCGCGGTCGCGGGGCATCTCGCCCGACATCGACTGCGGCAGCGACCCGGGCGTCTCCCGGCGCCACTGCCAGCTCACGACGGACGGTCAGCGCTGGTGGGTCGAGGACCTCGGCTCGTCGAACGGCACGTTCGTCGCCGCGGCGGGCGACCCCCTCCCCGACACCCCGCTGGCGCAGGGCATCCGCCAGGAGATCGAGGAGGGCGACCGGCTGTTCCTCGGCGCCTGGACCCGCCTCGTGATCCGCAAGGCGCTGCCGGGCGAGGTCTGATCGCGGCCGGCAGGCGTCAGTCCGCCGGCCGCAGCCGCAGCGCGGCGAGACCCGCCACGAGCACCACGACGACGTTGACCAGGACGAGCACCCGGTAGTCGACGACGGCCAGCAGGCCGGCTCCCAGCGCCGTCACCAGGGTGCCCGGCAGGTTGTTCACCAGGTGACCCGCCGCGGCGACCCGGCCCTGCAGCCGGTCCGGCGTGCGGACCTGGCGCTCGGTGACCCAGGCGATGATCGCCGCCGTCACCCCGAAACCGAGCACGGCCTGCCCGGCCACGGCGGGGACGACCCAGTGGAACAGGAGGGGGACCAGCCCCAGCCCGGCGGCCAGGATGCCCGCGGCGTACACGGCGGGCCGCCCGAACCGGATCATCAGCCGCGGGGCCAGCGCCCCTGCCGCGAACCCGGCGATGCCCTGCAGCACGGTGAGCGGCCCGAGCCAGGCCGCGGGCAGCCCGAGCCCGTCGAGCACCGCGAAGACGACGGCGTTGACCAGCCCGACGGACGCGAAGACGATGACGGCGTTCCATGTCATGCCGCCGAGCGGCCGGGTGCGGAACAGGTGCCGGAACCCCGCCGTCGTCGCCCGCAGGTAGGACTCCCCCGGCTCGCCGACGGCAGTGGACTCCTCGATCCGCACGAGCAGGAACACCACCGCCGCCCCGCCGAACCCTGCCACGGCGGTGACGACCAGCGGCGCCACGCCGACCAGCGCGTAGACCGCCGCGCCGAGCACGGGGAGGGCCACGCGGAGCACCTGGTCGATCATCGAGAGCCGCCCGTTGGCGTGGCCGAGGGCCTCGTCGGGCAGGAGGTCCTTGAGGAGGCCCGACTGGCACGCGCCCGTCACGTACGCGACGGCCGAGTAGACCAGCGTCGACGCGTAGACCAGCCAGACCTGGTCCGGCCGGCTGACCCACAGCAGCGGCAGCAGCCCCAGCGCACCGACGACGTAGGCGGCCACGAGCATGCGTCGCCGCGACAGCCGGTCGGCGAGGTGCCCGAGGAACGGCGAGGCGAGCGCGGGCAGCCCGAGCAGCGCGAACGTCAGGCCACCCAGCGCGGCGCTGCCCGTCAGATCGGCGACCCACACCGCCATGAGGAGCGTGAGCAGCGAGTCGGCGACGTTGGCGAGCGTCCAGCCGAGCACGAGCGTGCGGAACAGGGGCGTGCGCAGGTGGTGGGCGGGGCCGGTGGCGGGTTCTCCGGCCCGGACGGCCTCGGGGACCGTCTCGTCGTCCGCGGCGGGCGGCAGGGTCGAGGTCATGCGAGGTCGCCCTCCGGGTCCGGGATCTCGGCCCAGGCGGCACCGAAGAGGTGGGCCCTGCGGGCGCCGTCGGGCCGCCGGGCCGGGCTCTCCGAACGGCCGCGGAACGGCGCGGTGAGCTCCTCGAGCCGGCGGGAGAGCTCGTCGAGCTCGTCGCGGGTGGCCCAGAACTCCTGGTGGGTCTGGGTGCTCGCGAAGAGCCAGGCCGGGTCGTCCCGGCCGGCGTCGGCGAGCCAGCGCTGGAGGACGGCGAACTGCTCGGCCACGAACATGCTGCCGAAGGCCTGGGCGGCGGGCAGGGAGTCGGGGTCGGACAGGTCGGGTCGCACGCTGAGCCCGCGGCTCACGAGGCGCCACGGACGCTCCTTGCCCTGAGCCGTCGCGCGCTCGATGTGGCCGTACTTCTCGAGCTGCCGCAGGTGGAACGAGCAGCTCGCGACCGACTCCCCCGTCCGGCGCGCGCACTGGGTCGCGGTGAGCTCGTCGCCCGGACCGAACAGGTCGAGCAGGCGCAGGCGCAGCGGGTGGGTGAGCGCCTTGATCGCGTCGGCCTGCGACACGACGGTGTCGCCGGGGACGTCGGGGCGCGTGAAGACCGGCTGGTGCGGGCGGTCCGTCCGGTCGGACGTCGCGTCGTGCGTCGCGTCTCGTGCGGGCTCGGGTTCGGGCATACAGCGAAGCTAAGACGCTAAAGAACACTTGCGCAAGAAATCTTTAGCATCTTCACCCGGGCCGCGCCCCGGCCAGGCGCCCGCGCGAATAAAGACGTGCGCCGGGACCGGTGCCGCTGCGACGCTGGTGGCACACCGCGGTGACGTCCGTCCGGTCCGTACCGGGCGGTGGACGAGGTCCGGCCAGACCTCACGTCGGGGAACCGACTTCCAACGTCACGAAAGGCACTCACGTGCACACCGAGTTCGACCTGGCGCAGACCCTCCACAGGGAGCGCCTCCGGGACGCCGAGGAGAACCGGCGCTCCCGCCGGCTCCGCGAGGAGCAGAAGCGACGCAGGGCCGAGGCCCGCGCCGCACACCGGACCCGCCACCGCGCACCGGCAGCCGCCCTGCGCGCCCGGTCCGCATGACGCGTACGGCGCCGGCCGGAGGACCTCCGGCGCACGGCGCCCGCCACGTACCGAGGCAGAGCGTGCGATCGTCGCACGCTCTGCCTCGTTCTTTGCCCCGACAGTGGTCCGAATCACACCTCTGACCTGGGCAGACGTGCTGCAGATCACCACTGTCCGCCTTGCGAGGGATATCCCCGTCGGGGAGGATGTAACACGACGGAAACAATGAGGAGCACCCCACCGTGACCCGGTCGGAGACGCCCGCTGTGCCCGTCACCCTCTCCCCACCCCTGGAAGGAAAGTCACCGTGATGGACGCCAACTCCGCCTACTACATCGGCCGTGCCCAGGTCGCCGAGGTCGCCCGCCGCGCCGAGATCGCCGGCGCCCAGGAGCGTGCCCTGCGCGAGCGCCGTGAGCGCCGCGGCACCAAGCGCGCCAAGCGCTTCCGCCTCATCTGATCGGCGCCGCACCCCGGTCGTCGCCGCGCCTGATCGACCGCCGCGCCTGATCGACCGCCGACCGACAGCACCGGCCGGCCCGCCTGATCACCCAGCGCCTCCGGGCGCCGCACCCCTCTGGCCCTTCCACGGACCCCTCCGCCGGAAGGGCCTCTGTGTGCCCGCCACCGGCCGCCCGGTGCGGGTCCGCTCCGAGAACGACCTGCGGGACACCTCAGAGCCCTGTCCTGTCCCCCAGGTCGTTCTCGGAGCGGACCGCCGTCGACGACCCACCACAGCGCCCGCAGGAGATCTGCGGCGGACGGAATAGGGTGAGTCCGTGAGCCTTCCCAACCCCCACGAGCGCATCGTCTGGATCGACTGCGAGATGACGGGCCTGGACCTGCGTGCCGACGCGCTCGTCGAGGTCGCCGCGATCGTCACGGACTCGGAGCTGAACGTCCTCGGCACCGGCGTCGACGTCCTGGTCAAGCCTCCGGCCGAGGCCCTGGCCCAGATGAGCGACTTCGTGCGCACCATGCACACCACCTCCGGCCTGCTCGACGAGCTCGACGGGGGCCTGACCCTCCAGGAGGCGCAGGAGCAGATCCTCGCCTACGTCCGCGAGTGGGTCCCCGAGCCGGGCAAGGCGCCGCTCGCGGGCAACTCGGTGGGCACCGACAAGTCGTTCCTCGACCTGCACATGCCCGAGCTGGTGGAGTACCTGCACTACCGGATCATCGACGTGTCGTCGATCAAGGAGCTCTCCCGCCGCTGGTACCCGCGCGTCTACTTCGCGTCGCCGAAGAAGGAGGGCGGGCACCGCGCGCTGGCCGACATCCTCGAGTCGATCGACGAGCTGCGCTACTACCGCGAGGTGCTGTTCCCGCCCCAGCCGGGGCCCGACACGGCCACCGCGCGGGCCGCCGCGGCGCGCGTCGCGGAGACGTCCG
This sequence comes from Promicromonospora citrea, assembly GCF_013004695.1. GTDB lineage: Bacteria > Actinomycetota > Actinomycetes > Actinomycetales > Cellulomonadaceae > Promicromonospora > Promicromonospora citrea. Next base: position 72,298 of record NZ_JABEMG010000007.1, on the reverse strand, counting down.
TCACGAACCAGCTCGCCCCGTAGATTCGAGTTCGGTCCGTCGTCCCCGAGCATGTATGCTTTTCGACGGCCGCCGGTCCACGACCGGGGTCCATGGTGGGCGTAGCTCAGCTGGTAGAGCATCGCGTTGTGGTCGCGAGGGTCGCGGGTTCAAGTCCCGTCGCTCACCCCATCGACGAAGGGCCCCTCGCCTCGGCGAGGGGCCCTTGTCGTTCCCCGGGTACCGCCCGGCGGATCAGCCCAGCAGCTTCACGACGGCGTCGGCGACCTTCTCCTCGACACCCGTCCCGTACTTCATCCACAGCGACGGCTCGGTGAGCTCCAGCTCGAGGACCATCGGCACCCCGTCGTCGCCCGAGACGAGGTCGACTCGCGCGTAGGTGAGCTCGGCGCCCGTGGCCTGCCGGGCGACCTCGAGCGCGCGCCGCGCGACGTCCACCTGGGCGGGCGTGGCCTCGTACGGCGTCATCTCCTCGCGCGCCCAGAGCTCGTCGGCCGAGTCCTCGGCCGGCCCGGTGAGCAGGGCGTTCTTGCGGACGGCGTGCGTGAGCTCGCCGTCGACGAAGACGAGGCAGGTCTCGCCGGAGGTGTCCACCGACGTCACGTAGGGCTGGATCATGACCCAGCGGCCGTCGTCGAGCAGGCGCGTCGCGTGCGCGATGGCCTTGCCGCGCGACTGCGCGGACACCGGCTGGTACCGGCCCGTGTTCTGTGCGCCCGCGCTCACCACGGGCTTCACCACGAAGTCGCCGAACGCCGGCATGCGTGTGTGCACCGCACGCTTCGAGAGGTGGCGCGACGGGTCCAGCCAGATGGTCGGGATCACGGGGACGCCGGCGGCCTCGAGGTCGCGCAGGTACCGCTTGTCGGTGTTCCACTCGATGACGGAGGCCGGGTTGGCCACGCGCGGCAGCGAGCGGGCCCACGCCACGAACTCGTCGTGCCGCGGCGAGTAGTCCCACGTCGACCGCACGAGCACGAGGTCGTACGCCGGCCAGTCGACGGCCGGGTCGTCCCAGACCGCGGGTTCGGCCGTGATGCCGCGCCCGCCGAGCGCGGCGATCAGCGGGACGTCGTCCGCGTCGAGGTCGGGGAGCTGGGAGCAGGTCGCGAGGGCTACGCGTCGGTTCGTCACGCCCTTGAGACTAGCGCCGGGCACGCCCCGCGACCCCTGGTCAGGGAGCGGCGTCCGCCACAGCGGTACCGCCGGCGGACCCTGCACCGGACCGCGCATCGTCGTCGGTCACCGCGTCGTCGGTCACCGCGTCGGCCAGGCCCTCGTCGGACACCGCGGCGTCCGCCGCGCGGCGCAGCGCCCCGAGGATGCCGTCCGCCGTGAGCGAGCCGACCACGTCGCCCGACTTCCCCACGACCGGGACCCGGCCCATGGCCGAGCCGGGCAGCGCGGCGACGGCCTCGAACGCGTCCGTCAGCCGCGCGCCCAGCCGGACGGGCGGCGGCGCGGGCCGGACGATCAGGTCGGCGCCGTCGAGATCGGCCTCCTGCACCTGCGCCAGCGCCAGCATCCGCGACGCCGAGCCGTCCCCGATGAAGTCGCGCACGCGGTCGGACGCCGGGTGGGCGAGCACCGCCAGCGGGCTGGCGACCTGCTCGAGGTGCCCGCCGCGTGACAGGACGGCGATCCGGTCCCCGAGGCGCGCCGCCTCGTCGATGTCGTGCGTGACGAGGACCACCGTCGTGCCCGTCTCCCGCTGGATGCGCTGGAACTCCGCCTGCAGGTGCCGCCGGAACTCCGGGTCGACGGCGCCGAACGGCTCGTCCATGAGCAGCACGGGCGGGTCGGTCGCGAGCGCGCGGGCCACGCCGATCCGCTGCCGCTCACCGCCCGACAGCTCGTGGGGGTAGCGCTTGGCGTACGTCGCGGCAGGCAGGCCGACGAGGTCGAGCAGCTCGGCGACGCGGGCGCGCGTCCTGCGGCGGTCCCAGCCCAGCAGGCCCGGCACTGTCGCGATGTTCGCCTCGACCGTGCGGTGCGGGAAGAGGCCGACGTTCTGGATGACGTAGCCGATGCGGCGGCGCAGCTTCACCGGGTCGGCCCGCGTGACGTCCTCGCCGTCGAGCAGGATCCGGCCCGACGTCGGCTCCACCAGCCGGTTGATCATCCGCAGCGTGGTCGACTTGCCGCAGCCCGACGGGCCGACCAGCGCGAGCACCTCGTGCTCGCGCACGGCCAGGCTCAGCCCCGCGACGGCGACGGTGCCGTCGGGGTACGCCTTGCGGACGGTGTCGAGCTCGATGACGGTGCGCTCTGCCATGCGTCGAACCTACAGGCCCCCACCGACACGCACGGCACCACCCACCACGCACGCCACCACCGGCGCGTCGGGTGCCGGACACCCGGGTGCGTGTCGGTGGCCCACGGTACGGTCGGACCCATGCCCGGCAACCCGTGGTTCTCCTGGTCGTACGTGGTCGGCAACGCGCCGGCGCTGTGGCAGCGCACGCTCGAGCACGTGGGCGTCACGGCCGAGGCGGTGGCGATCTCGACGGCGATCGCGGTGCCGCTCGGCGTGCTCGTCTCGCGGCAGCGCTGGCTGTCCGGCCCGGTGCTCGGCGTCGCGGCCGTCGCCTACACGATCCCGTCGCTGGGCCTGTTCGCGATCCTGGCGCCGCTCATCGGCATCGGGCGCACGCCGGTGCTCATCGGCCTGGTCGTCTACTCGATCCTCATCATCCTGCGGAACACCACGGCGGGCCTCGCCACCGTGGACCCTGCGGTCGTCGACGCCGCGCGCGGGCTGGGCTACGGGCCCGGCCGGCTGCTGCTGCAGGTGTCGCTGCCGAGCGCCCTGCCCAGCATCATCGCGGGGGTGCGCCTGGCCACCGTGTCGTCGGTCGCGCTCGTGACGGTGGGGGTCGTCGTCGGGTTCGGCGGCCTCGGGCAGATCATGTTCCAGGGCTTCCGCAACAACCTCTACCGGGCCGAGATCATGACGGCGACGATCGGGACCATCCTCGTCGCCCTCGTGCTCGATCTCCTGCTCTGGGCGGCCGGCCGCGCGCTGACCCCGTGGCTGCGCCGGAGGGCCGCATGACCGCCCCGGCCGGCGTCCTGCAGGAGGCGTTCGTCTGGCTCAACGACCCGCTGACCTGGACGGAGCAGGGCGGCGTGCTCGAGCTGGCCGGCGAGCACCTGCTCATGACCGTCGCCGCCGTCGGGGCCGCGGCCGCGGTGACGATCCCCGTGGGCGCCTGGCTCGGGCACACCGACCGCGGCGCCGGGCTGGTCGTGTGGCTGACGAACGCCTCGCGCGCGCTGCCGACGCTCGGCATCATCCTGCTGCTCGCCTCGACCGGGTTGTTCGGCAACACGGCGACCGTGATCGCCGCCGCCTTCTTCGCCGCGCCCGTGCTGCTGGTCAACACCTACGAGGGCGTGCGCGGCGTCGACCCGGACGCGCGCGACGCGGCGCGCGGCATGGGCATGACCGGGGCCGGCGTGCTGCTGCGCGTCGAGCTGCCGCTGGCCACGACGCTCGTGTCCGCGGGCCTGCGGACCACGATCGTCCAGGTGGTCGCGACCATCCCCCTGGCGGCCCTGGCAGGCGGTGGCGGGCTGGGCAAGATCATCACGTTCGGTCTGGGCACGCAGCGGTACGGCGAGGTGCTCGCCGGTGGTGTGCTGGTCGCCGTGCTGTGCCTCGCGATCGACGGCGTGCTCGCCGTCGGTCAACGTCTCGCCACGCCCGCGCCGTTGCGCCCAGGCAGGACATGACGATCTTCTGACGGGTCGGGGTGTCCCCGCGACAGCCCTTGCCATCCGCCCCTCTCCGGGGTCGAATGGGACCTACCAGAGCGTAGAACAGATGTACGCCACTCACGTTCGGAGACACCCGATGAAGCTCGCCCGTTCGCACGTCTCGTTGCCTCGCGCCCTGGGCGCAGCGGCGGCGGTCGTCTCACTCGCCTTCCTCACCGCCTGCGGCGAGCCCGGCTCGGCAGGGGGTGGCGGCGACAGCACCGATGCCGGCGGTGGCGGTTCGCTGGCCGCGTGCGAGGCCGTCCCGGGCGACGAGCTCGTGGTGCTCGAGGACGACAAGCAGCTCCAGACCGTCGACAACATCATCCCCGCGGTCAACGCGGCGGCGGTCGAGGGCGACGACACCCTGGTCCCGCTGCTCGACAGCGTGTCGGCGGCCCTGGACACCGACACGCTCATCAGTCTGAACAAGGCCGTCGACGTCGACCGGCGCACGTCGCAGGACGTCGCCGAGGAGTTCGTGGCAGAGGCGGGCCTCGACTCGCCCGAGCAGTCCGGCAGCGGCTCGGTCGTCGTCGGCGCCGCCGACTTCGCCGAGAGCGCGACGCTCGGCACCATCTACGCGACCGTGCTCGAGGCCGCGGGGTACGACGCCGAGGTGACCACCATCGGCAACCGCGAGGCCTACCTGCCGGCGCTCGAGGACGGCAAGCAGGTCCAGGTGATCCCGGAGTACGTGGGCACGCTGACCGAGTTCATCAACAAGAACGTCAACGGGGCCGACGCCGAGCCGGTCGCGAGCAGCGACCTCGACGCGACGGTCGAGGGGCTCACGGGCCTGGGCGAGGAGGTCGGCCTCGCGTTCGGCCAGCCCTCCCCGGCGCAGGACCAGAACGCGTTCGCCGTGACCAAGGGCTTCGCGGACGAGCACGGTGTCAGCACGCTGAGCGAGCTCGCCGAGGCCTGTGGCGGCCTGGTGCTGGGCGGCCCGCCGGAGTGCACGGAGCGCCCGTTCTGCCAGCCTGGCCTCGAGGAGACCTACGGCCTGGAGTTCGCGGAGTTCACGTCGCTCGACGCGGGCGGCCCGCTGACCAAGTCGGCGCTCCAGCAGGGCGAGATCACCCTCGGCCTGGTCTTCAGCTCGGACGGCTCCCTGACCCCGCACTCAGCGCGTGTCAGAGGCCGTAGGACTCCAGGAAGCGGAGCCAGACCTCGCTGACCGTCGGGTAGGCGGGCACGGCGTGCCAGAGCCGGTCGAGCGGCACCTGGCCGACGACGGCGATGGTCGCCGCGTGCAGCATCTCCCCCGCATCAGGACCCACGAACGTGGCGCCCACGAGCACCCGGCGCTGCGTATCCACGAGCACCTGGGCGCGGCCCGCGTAGCCGGGCGACTCGACGCTCGCGCCGGCGACCCACGACAGGTCGTACGACACCGCTTCGACGGGCAGGCCCGCGGCCCGCGCCTCGCGCTCGGTCGGGCCGACCCAGGCCACCTGCGGCTGCGTGAAGACGACCTGCACGCGCGCGTCCTGGTCGGCGGTGGCTGCGTACCGCGACCAGCGCGCGGGCTCCGCACCGACGCCGGGCACAGGGTCGCCGGCCGTGGGCGACCGGTCGCCCTCCTGCGTGCCGTAGCGCGCCGCCACCACGTCGCCCACGACCCGGGCCTGGTACTTGCCCTGGTGGGTGGTCGGCGCCCGCCCCGTCACGTCGCCGCACGCGTACAGCCAGCCGCCGGGCACGCCGGTGACCTGCAGCGACTCGTCGACGACCAGGGCGCCGCCCCGGCCGAGCGCGGACTCGTCGAGGCCGACCGCCGCCACGTCGAGGTCCGCCGTGCGGGGGACACGGCCCGTGGCCACGAGGATCTCGGCGGCCGTGACGGTCCCGCCGTCGGACAGCGTGACGGTCACGGTGCCCCCCGCGCGCTCGACCGCGCTCGGCTCGACGCCGAGCCGCACGTCGACCCCCGCGGCGCGCAGCGCCTCGGCGACCATCTCGCCCGCGAACGGCTCCGCGCTCGACAGCAGCCCGCCCCGCGCCAGGAGCGTGACCTGCGAGCCGAGGTCGGCGTACGCGTTGGCCATCTCGACGCCCACCACGCCGCCGCCCACGACGACGAGCGACTCGGGCACGGCGTCGGCCGACGTCGCCTCGCGGCTCGACCACGGAGCGGCCTCCGCCAGGCCGGGTACGTCGGGCAGCACGGGCACGCTCCCCGTCGCCACGATCACGGCGTGCCGGGCGCGCAGCAGCCGGGTCACCGGGGCGTCGTCGCCCTCGGCCGCCGCGCCGAACCCGGCGGCCGGGCCGTCCTTCGGGGCGGTCACCTCGACAAGCCGCTCGCCCGCGAGCCGCCCGTGGCCGCGCACGAGCGTGAGCCCGGCTCCCTCGACCCAGGAGACCTGGCCCGAGTCGTCCCAGTGGCTCGTGATCTCGTCACGCCGGGCGAACACCGCGGCGGCGTCGGGCGCCCCGGGATCGGTGAGGCCCGGCGTGTCCCGCGCCAGGGCCCGGACCGCGCCGGCGCGCAGCAGCACCTTGGACGGCATGCAGGCCCAGTACGAGCACTCGCCGCCCACCAGCTCGGACTCGACGAGCGCGACGGACAGGCCGGTGCGCGAGGCGCGGTCGGCCGCGTTCTCCCCCACCGGGCCGCCGCCGATCACGACGACGTCGAACGACTCCTCGGTAACAGTCATGCCGCCATGGTGTCCCGGCTCGGGCCGCCGCGCCAGGCACGTGCACCACAGCGACAGGTGAACGTCAGGTGTGACCGGCGCCTCTGTATCAGCGGTATACGCACTCGAAGTAAACGTGTATCGTCGATATACATGAGATCCGGACGAGAGAACCTGCTCGCCGCGGCACGCACGCTGCTCGCCGAGCGGCCGGACCACGAGCCCACCACGCGCGAGCTCTACGAGGCAGCGGGCGTCTCGGCGCCCACGCTGTACCACCACTTCGGCGACAAGGACGGCCTCGTCGAGGCCGTGGTGGACGAGGCCTTCGCGGCCTACCTGGAGCGCAAGCGCGCCGTCCCGAGCACGGGCGACCTGGTCGCCGACTTCGAGGCGGGCTGGGACATGCACGTCACGTTCGGCGTCGAGAACCCGGCGCTCTACGCGGTGATGTTCGGCCGCACCAGCGGACGCCGCTCCCGGGCCGCACGCGTCGCGGAGGAGGAGCTGCGGGCCTCGCTGGCCCGTCTCGACGACGCCGGCCTGCTCGTGGTCGGCGTCGAGGAGGCGCTGCACCTCTCGACCGCGATGGCCGTCGGGTGCGTGGGACAGCTCAGCCACCTCGGCGAGCCCGCCGACGGCCCGCTGTCGCGCTCGATGCGCACCGTTCTCGTCGGCCACCTCACGGGCGCACGCCCGGCCGACGACACCCCCGGGCAGGGACCCGCCGCCACGGCGCGCGCCCTGCTCGCCCGACTCGGCTCCGTCCAGGAGCCGTTCACGGACGCGGAGCTCGCACTCCTGCGTCAGTGGCTGGGCGCGCTCGCCGCGCGCCCGGCACCCCGAGGAAGGACCAGCTCATGACAACCACCACCGAGCAGACCACCGGGCAGACCACCGAGCACGGCATGACCGACGCCCAGGCCACCGAGACCGTCCGCCAGATCGCGGCCGGCTACGGCACCCTCCTGCGGTCCCCTGTGCTGCGCACCCCCGCCGACGTCGGCCTCGCGTACGAGGACCTGACGTTCCCCTCGCAGGACGGCACGCCGCTCGAGGCGTGGTTCATCCCGCGCGAGGGCTCCGACAAGCTGATCATCGCCAACCACCCCCTGTGGTTCAGCCGTGCGGGCCTGCCCGCGCACCTCGAGCCGTGGCGGTCGCTGGGCGCGCTCGCGGGCAACGACTTCGAGGTCGACTTCATGCCGGACTACCGCATCCTGCACGACGCCGGCTACAACATCCTGACCTACGACATGCGCAACCTCGGGCTGAGCGGCAGCGCGAACGGTGGCAGCGGCTCGGGCGGCCGGTTCGAGGCGCGCGACGTCATCGGCTCGCTGCACCTGGCCCGGTCCGACGAGCGCCTGCGAGGTATGACGATCGGCCTGTTCAGCCGCTGCCAGGGCGCGAACGCCACGATGTTCGCCATGCAGGAGCACCCCGAGGAGTTCACGAACGTGCGGTGCATGCTCGCGCCGCAGCCCCTGTCGGTCGGCGTCACCATGCAGCGCACCCTCGACCTGCTCGGCATCCCCGAGCGGATCGACGAGCTGGAGCGGGAGATCCAGCTCCAGGTGAGCTTCCGCTTCGCCGACATGACGCCGGTCACCTGGGCGAGCAGCGTGCGGACACCCACGTACCTGTACCAGATGCGGGACGACCTGCTCACCGACCCGAGCGACGTGCAGGGCATGTTCGACGCCATCCCGGTCGCCGACAAGCACCTGCAGTGGATCGAGGGCACCACCGCCCGCTGGGACGGCTACCTCGACTTCCAGCGCGACCCGCAGCCGAAGCTCGACTTCCTGGCCCGCCACATGGCGTGACCACGGTCAGCGCACACGAGCCGCAGCGACAGCGAGATCCGCTTCCGCGGCAGGTCGACGTCCATGACCTTGACCTTCACGATGTCGCCCGACTTCACGACCTCGCGCGGATCGCTCACGAAGCTCTTCGACATCGCCGAGACGTGCACGAGCCCGTCCTGGTGCACCCCGACGTCGACGAACGCGCCGAACGCCGCCACGTTGGTGACCTGTCCCTCGAGGACCATGCCGGGCACCAGGTCGTTCAGCGTCTCGACGCCGTCGGCGAAGGACGCCGTCGTGAACGCGGGGCGCGGGTCGCGACCGGGCTTCTCCAGCTCGGCGAAGATGTCGGTGACCGTGGGCAGGCCGAACGTCTCGTCCACGAAGTCGGTGGGCCGCAGGGTGCGCAGCGCCCCGCCGTTGCCGATGAGCGCGCGCACGTCCGTGCCCGACGCCGTGACGATGCGCCGCGCCAGCGGGTACGCCTCGGGGTGCACGGCCGACCCGTCGAGCGGCTCCGCACCGCCGGTGACCTTGAGGAAGCCCGCGCACTGCTCGAACGCCTTCGGCCCGAGGCGCGGCACGTCCTTCAGCGCGGCACGCGACGGGTACGGCCCGTTCGCGTCGCGGTGCGCCACGATGTTCTCAGCGAGCGTCGAGGTGATGCCGGAGACGCGCGAGAGCAGCGGCACCGACGCCGTGTTGAGGTCGACGCCGACGCCGTTCACGCAGTCCTCGACCACGGCGTCGAGCGACCGCGAGAGCTTGGACTCCGTGACGTCGTGCTGGTACTGCCCCACGCCGATCGACTTGGGGTCGATCTTCACGAGCTCCGCCAGCGGGTCCTGCAGGCGCCGTGCGATGGACACGGCACCACGGATGGACACGTCGAGGTCGGGCAGCTCGGCGCTCGCGTACGCCGACGCCGAGTACACGGACGCGCCCGCCTCCGACACGACCGCCTTGGTGAGACCGAGCTGCGGGGCCTTCTTCATGAGGTCGGCCGCGAGCCGCTCGGTCTCGCGCGACGCGGTGCCGTTGCCGATCGCCACCAGCTCGACCTGGTGCTTCTGTGCGAGCCGGGCGAGCACCGCCAGCGACTCGTCCCACCGGTTGGCGGGGGCGTGCGGGTAGATGGTCGCGTGCTCGACGACCTTGCCGGTCGCATCGACGACGGCGACCTTGACGCCGGTGCGCAGCCCCGGGTCGAGGCCCATCGTGGGCCGCGTGCCGGCGGGAGCGGCGAGCAGCAGGTCCCGCAGGTTGGCGGCGAACACGCGCACCGCCTCGTCCTCCGCCTCGGAGCGCAGCCGCAGGCGCACGTCGATGCCGAGGTGCACCAGGATCTTCGTGCGCCACGCCCAGCGCACGGTGTCCCGGAGCCAGCGGTCGGCGGGACGGCCCTGGTCCGCGATCTCGAACCGGTGCGCGATCGTGGCCTCGTAGGACGTCGGTACGCCCGGCTCGATGCCCTCCTCCGGCTCGATCGTCAGCTCGAGCACGTCCTCCTTCTCGCCACGGAACAGCGCGAGCACCCGGTGCGAGGGCAGGGTCGACAGCGCCTCGGAGAACTCGAAGTAGTCGGAGAACTTGGCGCCCTTCTCCTGCGCGCCGTCGCGCACCGCCGACAGCATGCGGCCCTTGACCCACAGCCGCTCGCGCAGCGTGCCGATGAGGTCGGCGTCCTCGCCCATGCGCTCGACGAGGATCGCGCGGGCACCGTCGAGCGCGGCCTGTGCGTCGGCGACCCCCTTGTCGGCGTCGACGTAGCCGCCGGCCGTCGTGGCCGGGTCCAGCGTCGGGTCGGCGAGCAGCGCGTCGGCGAGCGGCTCGAGACCGGCCTCGCGCGCGATCTGCGCCTTGGTGCGCCGCTTCGGCTTGTACGGCAGGTAGATGTCCTCGAGGCGCGACTTGGTCTCCGCCGAGAGGATCTGGGCCCGCAGCTCGTCGGTGAGCTTGCCCTGCTCGTCGATCGAGCCGAGGATCGCCGCGCGCCTGTCCTCCAGCTCGCGCAGGTAGCGCAGGCGCTCCTCGAGCGTACGCAGCTGGGCGTCGTCGAGCGTGCCCGTGACCTCCTTGCGGTAGCGGGCGATGAACGGCACCGTCGCGCCGCCGTCGAGCAGGTCGACCGCCGCAGCCACCTGCCCCTCCCTGACGCCCAGCTCCTCGGCGATCCGCCGGTTGATCCCTGACACCGTCTCGCTACCTCGCTTCTCGTCGCACTCCGGTCGCAGCAGATTGTGCCCGGCGCCACCGACATCTGTCGCATCCGCCTCGCCGCACGCGACCTGCGCGATCACCCACAGGTCCGCGCAAGACGACCGGGACCCGCGACACAGGAGGGGCAGGACGCCGCGCGCGGGCGCGGCCCGGCCCCCAGGAGGACGTCGTGCAGCGTGACCCCAGGACCACCCACCGCCGCGCCGGCACCGCGCTCGCCCTCGCGCTCGCCGCCGCCCTCACCGCGTGCGCGGGCACCGACCCCCACGCCGGCCTGCTGCGGTCCGAGGCCGACCACGTCCCCGTCACCGTCGAGGACGCGCCCGCGAGCGCCGGCGCCGTCGCGGCGACGGAGAACCTGGGGCTGCTCACGCTCCGCTCGGCGCCCGAGCCGGACGAGAACGCGCTGGTCTCCCCGGCGTCGTTGTCCTTCGCGCTCGCGCTGCTGGCCGAGGGCGCGCGCGGCACGACGGCCGACGAGCTCGACGCCGCGCTGGGCGCCTCCGGTGCGGAGCGCACGGCGGCGTACAACGCGCTGACGGCCGCGCTCAGGACGTACGAGGGCGACCCCGCCGTCGTCCAGGAGGACGAGCTGCCCGACCGCCCCCTCCTGCACCTGGCGAACCAGGCCGTGCTCGACGACGAGCTCGCCGTCGAGCAGGACTACCTCGACGCGCTCGCGACGTCGTTCGACGCGGGGGTCCAGCGCACGGACCTGGGCGGCACGGACGGCAAGGACGTGCTGGACGCGTGGGTCACGGAGCACACCGGTGGCCTGGTCGAGGAGTCGGCGGTCGAGCCGGACCCGTCCCTGCGGCTGGTGCTGCAGAACGCGGTGCTGCTCGCGGCGCGGTGGGAGACCCCGTTCGAGGAGAGTGCGACGCGCGACGTCGACTTCACCGGGCCGGGCGGCACGGCGCCGACCGCGATGGTGCACGGCACGCAGCACCAGGCGTACGCCGAGCAGGACGGCTGGGCCGCGGTGCGGCTGCCGTACTCCGAGGCGTTCCACGCGGACGTGCTGCTGCCGCCGGCCGGCACGGACCCGGCGGACGTCGACCCCGCAACGCTGGCCGTGCTGACGGGCGCGCTCGACGACGCGGCCCCGCGCTCGGTCGAGCTCACGATGCCGACCCTGGAGATCGAGCCGCCCGCGCTCGACCTGTCCCCCGCGCTGGAGCAGGCGGGGCTGGGCGGCCTGTTCGAGTCGCCCGACCTGTCCGGCATCACGACGGCGGAGGCGTTGCGCGTGAGCCAGGCCGTGCAGCAGGCGTACCTGCGGCTGGACGAGGAGGGCACCGTCGCGGCGGCCGTGACCGAGCTCGCGGCCGAGGCGAGCGGCGTCATGCCGGTCGAGTCCGTGCGCATGGTCGTCGACCGGCCGTACCTGCTTCGTGTGGCGCACACGGAGACCGGTCTGCCCCTGTTCCTCGCGGCGGTCCGTGCCCCGCAGCACTGACCCCGCGGAAACCATTGACCGGGTCACCGGCCCGCCAGTAGCGTGCGCACCCACCAGGGTGAAACCGCATTCCGGCGGGCGCCCACACCGCAGCAGGAGGTACTCCGTGGCGCTGTCGTTCCTCGACCGCGAGCACACGGTGGCCCGGCCCGGCTACAGCCGGTGGCTGATCCCGCCGGCCGCCCTCGCCATCCACCTGTGCATCGGCCAGGCCTACGCCACCAGCGTGTACAAGAACGCGCTGGTCGCCCACTTCGACACGAGTCTCACGGCGGTCGGCGTCATCTTCTCGATCGCCATCGTGATGCTCGGCCTGTCGGCCGCCGTGATGGGCACGTGGGTCGAACGGGTGGGCCCGCGGGCCGCGATGTTCACCTCCGCGTGCTTCTGGGCGTCCGGCTTCCTCGTGGGCGCGCTCGGCATCGCGACGTCGCAGCTCTGGCTCGTCTACCTCGGGTACGGGGTCATCGGCGGCATCGGGCTGGGCATCGGCTACATCTCGCCGGTGTCCACGCTCATCAAGTGGTTCCCGGACCGGCCCGGCCTGGCCACGGGCATGGCGATCATGGGCTTCGGCGGCGGCGCGCTGGTCGCCTCGCCGCTGTCCCGGCAGCTCATGGCCGTCTACGACACCGGCTACGACCCGTCGGACCCGACCTCTGTCGCCTCGGGCGGCGCGGTGACGTCGCTGTTCGTCACGCTCGGCGTCGCCTACTTCCTCGTCATGATGCTCGGCGTCTTCACGGTGCGGGTGCCCGCGCCGGGCTGGACGCCGCCCGGCTTCGACGCGGGAGCGGTGGCCGCCCGGCCGATGGTCTCGACGGCGAACGTGTCGGCGGCGAACGCCGTCCGCACGCCGCAGTTCTGGTTCCTCTGGACCGTGCTCTTCTGCAACGTGACAGCGGGCATCGGCATCCTCGAGCAGGCGGCGCCGATGATCCAGGACTTCTTCCGCGACGGCGGCACCTCGTCCGTCGCACCCGCGACGGCGGCGGGCTTCGTCGCGTTCCTGTCGCTGTTCAACATGGCCGGCCGGTTCGCCTGGTCCTCGACGTCGGACTTCATCGGCCGCAAGCCGACCTACGTCCTGTACCTGGGCGTCGGCATCGTGCTGTACGTGCTGCTCGCGACGGTCGGCAACGTGTCGACGGTCGTGTTCGTGCTCCTCGCCGCGGTCATCATCTCGTTCTACGGCGGCGGGTTCGCGACCGCCCCCGCCTACCTGCGCGACCTGTTCGGCACGTTCCAGGTGGGTGCCGTCCACGGGCGCCTGCTCACGGCGTGGTCGGCGGCGGGCGTGGCCGGTCCGCTCATCATCAACGGGTTCCTGGACGCCCGCGGCACGCCGGGCGAGCTGGTCGCCGCCGACTACCGGCCCGCGCTGTTCACCATGGTCGGCGTGCTCGCGGTCGGGTTCGTCGCCAACGCGCTCGTGCGGCCCGTCGCCGCACGGTTCCACGAGCCGACGGGGCCGTCCGGCGCGCTCGCCGAGGGGAAGGTGTGACCGATGCCCGATCAGATGCCGGACGAGCAGACGCCGCAGCCGGTGGGGAATCAGACCGCGCGCCTGGTCGTGACCTGGCTCGTCGTGACCGTGCCGCTGGCCTACGGCCTGTTCGAGACGATCAAGGGCGTCGTGCCGCTGTTCACGTCCTGATCCACGCCCGCGCGGGCCGCGCTCAGCGCAGCCGGTCCGCGCGGGCGTAGACGTTCATCGAGTCGCCGCGCACGAACCCCAGCAGGGTCACGCCGGCCTCCTGCGCCAGGTCGACGGCCAGCGTGGACGGCGCCGAGATCGCGGACAGCACGGGGATGCCCGCGCGCGCGGCCTTCTGCACCAGCTCGAACGACGCCCGCCCGCTGACCTGGAGCACCGTCCCGGCGGCGGGCAGCGAGCCGTCGCGCAGCGCCGCGCCGACCACCTTGTCGACGGCGTTGTGCCTGCCCACGTCCTCGCGCACGACCAGCGGCTCGCCGTCGGCCGTGAACAGGCCGGCGGCGTGCAGGCCGCCCGTGCGGTCGAAGGCGCGCTGCTGCTCGCGCAGCCGGTCCGGGAGCGCCGCGATCACCGCGGGGTCCACCGTCACGGGGTCGGCGGCGACCGGCCACCGCAGGTCCGCCAGCACCTCCACGACGGTGTCGGACCCGCACACGCCGCACGCGCTCGTCGTCGCGAAGGCTCGCGCCCGCGGCGGCTCGACGCCGCGCGCGAGCGCCACCTCGACCGTGTTCTCCTCGTCGGGACACAGCCGCATCGCCGCGATGTCCGACGGCGCGGCGACGGCCCCCTCGGAGACCAGCCAGCCTGCCACGAGGTCGAAGTCGTGCCCCGGGGTCCGCATCGTCACGGTCAGCGTCTCGCCCGGCGTCGCCGGCGGCCCGCCCACGGGGACGACGGGTCGCACCGGGCCGACGGCCGCGACCTGGACGGGCGCGCGCGACCGCGCCACCGCGGGCACGAGCCGCACCATCAGCGGTTCCTCGACGGCGAGCGTGTCCGGGCGCTCCGTGCGGGCGTCGGCGCGGACGCGGACCACCCTGCGCCGGTCGGTGACCACTCCCATGCGGCCAGTCTCGCACCCGTGCGGCACGGCCTGTCCAGCCCTCCCCGTGAGGATGAAAGCGGCGTAGGGTCGGCCTGTGACCGACGTGAGCGACGACGCCCGCACCGACGCCCCCGAGACGACCCTCCGCATCGGTCCGCCGCGGACCAGCGCCGCCGGCGTGCCCGGCGTCGTGCACGGGCTGGCGCACGTGCTCGACGAGGCGGGCGTCGCGCGCGGGCTGCGCACCCTGCCGGTCCTCAACCAGCACGGCGGGTTCGACTGCCCGGGGTGCGCGTGGCCCGAGCCGGGCAAGCCGCACCTCGCGGAGTTCTGCGAGAACGGCGCCAAGGCGATCGCCGAGGAGGCGACGCGCAAGCGCGCGGACGCCGCGTTCTTCGCCGAGCACCCCATCTCCGAGCTGGCCACGTGGACGGACCACCGGCTCGGCAAGGCCGGCCGCCTCACGGAGCCGATGCTGCGCGACGAGGGCTCCGACCACTACCGCCCGGTCTCGTGGGACGAGGCGCTCGACCTCGTCGCCGGTGAGCTGCGCGGCCTGGGCTCCCCCGACCAGGCGGCGTTCTACACGTCGGGCCGCACGAGCAACGAGGCGGCGTTCCTGTACCAGCTCCTCGCCCGCAAGATCGGCACGAACAACCTGCCGGACTGCTCGAACATGTGCCACGAGTCGTCGGGCACCGCACTGACCGAGACCCTCGGCATCGGCAAGGGCAGCGTCTCGCTGGAGGACATCACCGACCACGCGGACCTGGTCGTCGTCGTCGGCCAGAACCCCGGGACCAACCACCCGCGCATGCTCACGGCGCTCGAGCACGCCAAGGAGCGCGGCGCCCGCATCGTCGCGATCAACCCGCTGCCCGAGGCAGGCCTGCAGACCTTCAAGAACCCGCAGCGCGTCAAGGGCGTGGTCGGCGCGGGCACCAAGCTGGCGGACCGGTTCCTCCAGGTCCGCCTCGCGGGCGACCTCGCGCTCTTCCAGGCCGTCAACCGCCTCCTCCTCGAGGCCGACGACGACGCCCGCACTGCGGGCCACCCCGGCGTGCTCGACCGGGCGTTCATCGCCGAGCACACCTCGGGGTTCGAGCGCGCGGCCGCCGCGTGGCGCGCCCTCGACTGGGCCGACGTCGACGCGGCCACCGGGCTGGACCGCTCCGAGATCGAGGGCTTCGTCGAGGACGTCCTGGCCGCGAAGAACGTCGTCGTGTGCTGGGCGATGGGCCTGACGCAGCACAAGCAGTCGGTGGCGACCATCCGCGAGGTGGTCAGCTTCCTGCTCCTGCGCGGGAACGTGGGACGGCCCGGCGCGGGCGCCTGTCCCGTGCGCGGGCACAGCAACGTGCAGGGCGACCGCACCATGGGCATCTGGGAGCGCCCGACGCCGGCGTTTCTCGACGCGCTCGCCGCCGAGTTCGGCTTCGAGCCCCCGCGCGAGCCGGGGTACGACGTCGTCGAGACCGTCCGGGCGCTGCGCGACGGGCACCTGCGGGTGTTCATGGCGGTGGGTGGCAACTTCGCCGCGGCGACGCCCGACAGCGCCGTGACCGAGGCCGCGCTGCGCGAGGTGCCGCTCACGGTGCACGTGTCGACCAAGCTCAACCGCTCGCACGTGCTGCCCGGCCGGCGCTCCCTCGTGCTGCCGTGCCTCGGCCGCACCGAGCGCGACCTCACGGGCGGCCGCGAGCAGGTGGTCACCGTCGAGGACTCGATGAGCGTGGTGCACACATCACGCGGTCGGCTGGCGCCCGCCTCGGCGTCCCTGCGCAGCGAGACGGCGATCCTCTGCGACCTGGCGCGCCGCACGCTCGGCCCCGAGGACCCGACGCCGTGGGAGGAGTTCGCCACGGACTACGCGCGCGTGCGCGACGCCATCTCGCGCGTGGTGCCCGGCTTCGAGGACTTCGAGCGCCGCGTGGCCGAGCCGGGCGGGTTCGTGCTGCCGCACCCGCCGCGCGACGCCCGTGTGTTCCCCACCACCACGGGCAAGGCGAACTTCACGGTGAACGAGCTCGAGGTGGTGCGCGTGCCGGAGGGCCGGCTGCTGCTGCAGACCGTGCGCTCGCACGACCAGTTCAACACCACGGTCTACGGCCTGGACGACCGGTACCGGGGCGTGCGCAACGGGCGCCGCGTGGTGTTCGTGCACCCCGACGACCTGACCGAGCGTGGCTTCGCGGACGGCGACACCGTGCACCTGGTCAGCGAGTGGCCGGACGCCGACGGCGCGATCACCGAGCGCCGGGCCGAAGGCTTCCGCGCCGTCTCCTTCCCGACGGCCCGGGGCTGTGCCGCGGCGTACTTCCCGGAGACGAACGTGCTCGTGCCGCTGGACCACACGGCGGACCAGAGCAACACCCCGGCCTCGAAGTCGGTCGTGATCCGCCTGGAGGCCGCCCGCTGAGTGCGGGTGTCCGCCCCTCCGGCGCGGAGAGGCGGACACCCCGCACTCAACGCGAGGTCAGTGCTCGACCGCCTTCTCGGCGCCCGCGCCCGTGAGGGAACGGACCTCCATCTCGGCGTACTTCTCCGGGTGCGACCGCTCCTTGCTCAGGTAGGTGCCGACGATGCCGAGCACGAACGCGAGCGGGATCGTCACGATGCCCGGGTTGTCGAGCGGGAAGAAGTGGAAGTCGATGCTCGGGTCGCTGATCATCGACTTGCTCAGCCCCGTCGCCGGGTCGGCGGGCTTGCCCGACACGACCGGCGAGAAGATGATCAGGACGATCGTCGAGATCAGACCGCCGTAGATGCTCCACAGCGCGCCGGACGTGTTGAACCGCTTCCAGAACAGCGAGTAGATGATCGTCGGCAGGTTGGCCGACGCCGCGACGCAGAACGCGAGCGCCACGAGGAACGCGATGTTCTGGCCGTTGGCGAAGATGCCGCCGAGGATCGCGATGATGCCGATCACGACGACGGTCCAGCGGGCGACGCGCACCTCGCCGTCGGCCGAGACCTGCCCCTTCTTGATGATCGAGGCGTAGATGTCGTGCGAGAAGCTGGCCGCCGCGGTGATGGTCAGGCCCGCGACGACCGCGAGGATCGTGGCGAACGCGACCGCGGCGATGATGCCCAGCAGGATCTCGCCGCCCAGCTCGAACGCCAGCAGCGGGGCCGCCGAGTTCTGGCCGCCCGGTGCCGCGAGGATGGCGTCCGGCCCGACGAGGGCGCCGGCTCCGTACCCGAGCACGAGCGTGAACAGGTAGAAGATGCCGATCAGCCAGATCGCCACGACGACGGACTTCCGGGCCTCCTTGGCCGAGGGCACCGTGTAGAAGCGCATGAGCACGTGCGGCAGGCCCGCGGTGCCGAGCACGAGGGCCAGCGCGAGGGAGAGGAAGTCGAGCTGGGACAGCGCGCTCGCGCCGTACTGCAGGCCCGGCTCGAGGATCGCCTCGCCGCGGTCGCCCGACATGTTCACGGCCTCCTGCATGACGGCCGACAGGTTGAAGCCGTGCAGCGCGAGCACCCAGATCGTCATGGCGCCGGCGCCCAGGATGAGCAGGGTCGCCTTGATGATCTGCACCCACGTGGTGCCCTTCATCCCGCCCACCAGCACGTACAGGATCATCAGCGCGCCGACGACGGCGATGACGACGCCCTGGCCGGCCTGGTCGGTGATGCCGAGCAGGAGGGCCACGAGGCCGCCGGCACCGGCCATCTGGGCGAGCAGGTAGAAGAAGACGACGGCGAGCGTCGAGAGCGCCGCCGCCATGCGGATGGGGCGCTGACGCAGGCGGAACGACAGCACGTCGGCCATCGTGAACTTCCCGGTGTTGCGCAGCAGCTCGGCGACCAGCAGCAGGGCGACGAGCCACGCCACGAGGAAGCCGATGGAGTAGAGGAAGCCGTCGTACCCGTTGACGGCGATGGCGCCGGCGATGCCCAGGAAGCTCGCCGCCGACAGGTAGTCGCCCGCGATGGCCGTGCCGTTCTGCGTGCCGGTGAAGGTGCGCCCGCCCGCGTAGAAGTCGGCGGCGCTCTTGTTCTGCCGCGACACCCGGAAGACGACGACGAGGGTGACGGCGACGAACGCCCCGAAGATGCCGATATTGATCCAGGTGTTGCCGACGTTCGTGGCCGCGGCGGCCATGACGGTCCCGTTCACAGCTGGCCCCCCTCGATCTCCTCGCGCAGGGCCTGGGCCCGTGCGTCGAACTTGTTGTTCGCCCAGCGCGCGTAGAGCGTGGTGATCACGAACGTGGACACGAACTGCAGCAGGCCGAACACGAGCCCCACGGTCACCGTGCCGGCGACGCGGGTGCTCATGAACTCGTGGGCGTACACGCTCAGCAGCGCGTACAGCAGGTACCAGACCAGGAACAGCGCCGTCATCGGGAAGACGAAGTTCCGGAAGGCCTTGCGCAGGCTCTGGAACTCCGCCGACCGTTCGACGCGTTGGTAATCGGTTTCGACCGGCCCTGAAGCCTCTACGTCACTCATGCCGCCTCCATTGGCTCATGCGGGGCTCGCGCTCTCCCGCGGCCCGGTGCGTTCTCGCACCAGTGGCCCAATGTGCCGTATTTCACATGCTCAGGGCAATGGGTTCCCCCGGCGGGTCGATCGACTTGACCAAGTCGTTATTTCACCCGGGATCGGCGGGCCCGTGACAGGCGAAGCGGCAGGTCAGCGGCGCACGTACGTGAGGTCGGTGATCGTGCGCCCCGCGCGGTGCGCCTTGCGCTCGAAACTGGTGAGCACGCGCCGCTCGAACCGCGGCGCCGCGCCGCCCGCGCCGTGCGCGTTGTCGAGCGCCGGATGGGCGTCGAGCACCTCGAGCATCTGCGCGGCGTACTCGGCCCAGTCGGTGGCCAGGCGCAGGGTGCCTCCGGGCCGCAGCACGCGCGCGGCGAGGGCCGCGAACTCGGCGGTGACCAGACGACGCTTGTGGTGCCGGGACTTGTGCCAGGGGTCGGGGAAGAACACCCACAGCTCGTCGACCGCGCCGGCGGGCAGGGCCGTCTCCAGCAGCTCGGTGGCGTTGGCCTGCACGAGCCGCAGGTTGGACAGGCCCTCGCGGCCCTGCTCGGCCGCCGCCCGGTCCGCGTTCGCGATCGTGTTGGCCAGGCCGGGCTCGTAGACCTCGACGGCGAGGTGGTCCCGCTCCGGGTCGGTGGTCGCCGCCTCGACGACGGCGTCGCCCATGCCCGAGCCGATCTCGACGGTGAGCGGCGCCGTGCGCCCGAAGACGGCCTCCGCGTCGAGCACCCAGGCGGGGTCGACCGAGGTGCGGGCGACGGCTCGCGGGACGTCGATCAGATAGGCGTCGCGGCGCGTCTCCCACATGCGCTTCTGCCGGTCGGTGAGGCGGCCCGAGCGGCGCACGAACGACACCGGCCGGGTCCGGAACCCCGCGAGCCCTGGACGCCCCTCGGCGTCCGGGCGCGGGCGCTCGGCGGGGCTGTCGGCAGGACTGTCGGACGAGGCGGCGGGCGAAGCGGGCACGGGCTGACTCACAGCCCGATGGTACGAGGTGCCGAGGTAGTCACGTGGCGAGGTAGTCACGTGGCGAAGTAGTCACTCGGCAAGAGCACTCGTGGCTACCTCGCTGGATGACTACCTCGCCACGTGACTACCTCGCTGGACGACTACCTCGCCACGTGACTACCTCGCCGGGTGGTGGGGCAGATCGTGTCGAGCTCCGTCTCCAGCATCGCGACCGCCTCCGTGGCGCCGAGATCGCCGACGAGCGCGCGCAGCGTCAGGCCGTCGGCGAGCGCGAGCAGCCGACGGGCCCGCTGCAGCGCCACGGCGCCGTCCACCCCGCTCGCCTCCCGCACGAGCCGCGCGCACTCCTCCTCGGCACCACGCCGCGCCTCGGCGAGCACCTGGCGGACGGCGTCGTCGTTGATCGACCGGGCGACATAGGCGTACCAGACGCTGACGGCGGCGCGCTGCCCGTCGTCGCGCGGGATCTGCTGGCTCACGACGTGCAGGAGCCGCTCCCGCGGCGGGTCGTCCGTGGTGCCGAGGTAGCCCTCGTACGCGGAGTCGATCAGCGCGGTGCACCCGGCCAGCACGAGGGCCTCCTTGGTGCCGAAGTAGTGCTGGATCCGCCCCATCGACACGTCCGCCGCCGCGGCCACGGTGCGCAGGCTCACACCCTCGATGCCGCGCTCGGCGATCACCATCCACAGCGCCATGACGATCTGGGCCCTGCGTTCTGCGTGGTCGACGATCCTCGGCATGCGTCGAGTTTAGCAATGCACCCGCATCGCCATCTGTTACGATGCGAACGTATTGCAACAAGCCCCGAGGAGACATCATGCGCACCGAGCCCCACGCCCCGCGCCGCCGCTGGCCCGTCGTCCTGCTCGCGACCGTCGCCACCCTCTCGACGAGCGGCCTCGTGCTGCTCCTCGCCGCGAGCGGCCCGGGCGTCGGCCACTTCCGCAGCCCGGAGGGGCGAGCGGCGTACGAGGAGGCGTACGCGGCCGCGCTGGCGAGCCTGCCCGAGCCGACGGCGACGCACGACCTCGAGACCACGTTCGGCACCGTCCGCGCCTACGCCTGGGTCGACGACGAGCACCCCGACGCCGCGCCCGTCGTCCTGCTGCCCGGCCGGTCGGCGTCGGTGCCGATGTGGGGCGACAACCTGCCGGACTACGTCGGGCACCGCACGGTGTACGCCTTCGACACCCTCGGTGACACCGGGCTGTCCACGCAGACCCTGCCGCTGGCCGGCGTCGGCGACTCGGCGCGCTGGGTCGACGAGGCCATGGCGGCGCTCGACATCGAGCGGGCCCACCTCGTGGGCCACTCCCAGGGCGGCGGGCTGGCCGCGGCGGTCGCCGTGCGGTACCCGGAGCGCCTCGCAAGCCTCACGCTCCTGGAGCCGGTGCTCACCCTCGGCATGATGCCGCTGTCGACGATCCTCGTGTCGATCCCGGCCTCGCTCCCCTTCGTGCCCGAGGCGTGGCGCGAGGCCGCGCTGCACCGCATCGGCGGCGTCGAGGCCGAGGAGGTGGACCCCGACGACCCGCTGGCCCGCCTCATCGCCGCCGGCTCGCGGCACTTCAGCTCGGGCTCGCTGCCCAACCCCGTCCAGCTCACCGACGACGAGCTGCGCGCGCTGCCGATGCCCGTCTACGTGGCGATCGCGAGCGACTCGTCGCTGGCCGGCGGCGAGGGTGCGGCGGAGCGCGCGGGCCTGATCCCGGACGCCACGGTGAAGATCTGGCCGGACACGACGCACTCGCTCCCCATGCAGGTCGCCCCCGCCCTGGACGCCGAGCTCCTGTCCTTCTGGGACACCCACGACCCGGCCCGCTGACCGCGAGCGGCTCACGCCAGGGCGGTGCGTTCCAGGAGCCACCACAGTGCGACCACCGCGATCACCGCGCAGCCGGCGCCCAGGGCCCAGCGGGCCGTGCGCGGGGCGCGGGCGCGCAGCAGCACCAGCAGCGGGAACACCACCGCGACGATGCCGAGCTGCACCGCCTCGATGCCCACGTTGAACGCGAGCAGCGACCACAGCAGCGACCACGACCACGCCGCGTCGATCCCGAGCGCACCGGCGAACCCCACGCCGTGCACGAGGCCGAACACGAACACGAGCGGCAGCCGCCACCGGTCCCACGCCGTCCGCTCGTCCCGCACCGTCCCGCGCCAGGCGAGGGCGTCGCGGACCCCGCTCGGGAGCGCCGCCCCGTCCCGTGCGAGCAGCACGAGGTCCACCCCGGCGACGACGGCGATCGACGCGGCGATCACCGGCTCCACCACGATCGCGGGCACCTCGACCACGCCGAGCGCCGCCAGCAGGAACGTGATCGAGTGCGCCACGGCGAACGCCGTCGCCGTCCACACGACGTCGCGCAGGCGGCGTGCCCCGACGAGCAGGGCGAGCAGGAACAGCACGTGGTCGAGCCCGAACAGCAGGTGCTCCCCGCCGAGCACGAAGAACTCCGCGAGCTGCTTCAGCAGCCGGTGCTCCCCGGTCGTCAGGGTGGGCGACGACGCGGTGAGCACCGCCGAGCCCTCCTCGCCGTCGAGGGCGTACTCCACGATCGTCTCGGTCGAGTGCACGAACGACTCGGCGTCGGGGAACAGCGCGCTCGACACCTCGTGCACGCCGTCCGGTGCGCCCGCGCACGCGTAGGCGTACGCGAGCGAGGCGTACGCCCGCCCGCCGCGCTCGACGACGTCGGCCGCGGCGAGCGTCGGCGTGCAGGGGTCGCCGTCGGACGTCACGGCGAACCGGTCCGTGACGTAGCCGTCCACGGCGGCCTCGTGCTCGTCGAGCTCGGCGAGCTGCGCCGCGCGGCCGGTCGCCTCGTACGCCTCGGCACGCAGCCACGCGGACTTCATGAGCAGGTCGTACTCGAGGTCCAGCACGACCGACACGTCGGCCGAGCCGGGCGCCGCGGCCTGCACCTGGGCGTACACGTCGCTCGTCGCGTCGTGCGCGGACGCGGCGAGGCCCCCGGCGGGGCTGCTCACGACCGCGAGCAGCCCCGCCAGGGCGACGGTGTGCCGGATCCTCACCGGCGCGCCGTGGTGAAGTACGCCGGGGGCGCCGTCGCGGTGCCGCCCCCGGAGGTGCGGGCCGTGACGAACCAGGCGTAGGTGCGGCCCGGCTTCAGGCCCGTCCACCGGACCGACGCGGTGCGGCCGGAGGCCACGACGTCCTGGCCGATCTGGTGCGACGGGTCGTACAGCACCACGGCGTCGGTGGTGAACGACGTCGTGCGCGACGTCAGGTCGACGGGCAGCACCATGTCGTCCTCACGGCCGTCGTACCGGTGCTCGGTGTCGTACTCGGTGGCGCCGAACTCACCGAGGAGCGGCGAGTAGGTGTCCACCGACATCTCGCCACGGTCGACGTCGAACTGCAGCATCCGGAAGAACGACGCGCCGAACTGGAGCTGGTCGGCCGGGTCGTAGCCGCCGATCCGGTCGAGGCCCAGCCGGCCCGCTGACACCGTGTAGAACTGGTAGTCGGCCAGGAGCTCGACCACGCCGCCACCGATGTCGCCGACGACGGGCGGGCGCACGTTGGTGCCCACGCCGTGCCGGTGCCCCGCGAGCACGAGGAACACGTTCGGGTTGTCCTTGACGAGCAGGTTGTACAGCAGCGGCCCGTCCGACCCGCCGAAGGCGGCCCCCCGCCCGTCCGGCGAGGACGAGGGCTCGAGGTAGTCGTGCGTGAGCAGGATGCCGTTGCGGTCGGGGTACCGCTCGAAGATCGACGCCGCCCACTCGGCCTCGTCCCGCGTCACGCCGTACGAGAGGCCGACCACCACGAAGTCGAGGCCGCCCGCCGAGAACAGGTCGTAGTGGTTCTCGTTCGAGCCGGGCTCCATGACGCCGCCGTAGGAGGCGTCCTCCCAGCCCTCGGACAGCGCCTCGTACCGGTCGGGCCCGAAGTACCGGTCGTAGAGCGTCGGGTCGGTGCCGGACTGGTTGTCGTGGTTGCCCGCGACGACGCCGTTCGGGATGCCCGCCGCGTCGATGCGCCCCTGGGCCTGCGAGGCGAACTCGAGCTCACCGATGACCTGGTCCTCCATCTCGGGCGGGAAGGCCCGGATGTTGTTCTCGATGATGTCGCCGGTGTGCGCCACGTAGGCGATCTTCCGCTCGTCGGCGTTGTCGACGATCCAGTTCATGACGCCCTCGTAGCCCTGCGCCCACACGGCGCGCTCCTCGGGCGTCTCCTGCTCGACCGCACCCTCCGACAGGTACTGCGTGTCGGTGTAGTGGACGATCGAGAAGTCGTAGTCCTCCGGGTCCTCGAACCGGTCGCCGTCGCCGGCGGCGAGGTCGTCGGCGAACGGGTCCTCGCCCGTCACCATCGCGTGGACGGCGCCGCGGTCCACGTGGCCGCGGTCCACGGTGCCCTCGAGCACGGTCGGCCCGTCGACCGCGCCGCGCGCCGACGCGACGACGTCCCACGCGTCGGTCCGCGGGTTCCAGACCCGCAGGGTCACCAGGCGGGCGGGGTCGGCCGTGCCCTCCCAGCGCAGCACCGGCGCGTCGACCGTGCCGTGCACCGGCACGTCGAACCGCTGGTAGGTCACGTCGGCCGAGGCCGGCGCCTCCTCCGACCGGCCGTCGCCGGGCGCGAGCGCCGTCGTGCCGATCTTCCGCTGCCCGCGCGGGTCCAGCGTGGTCGGCACCTCGGTCGCCGTACCCTCCCAGGCGCGCTTCGGCGTGAGGATCTCGGCGGCGGAGAACCGCGCGGTGAGGCGGCCGCCGTCGGGCTCGGTGACCTTCGCGCGCAGGGTCGCGGTGCGGCCCACGTCGGAGGTCCCGGACGCCGGCGCGACCTCCGAGGGCACGTCCGGGATCCCGGCGCTGACGAAGGTGACCTCGTGGGTCGCCGCGTTGCCCAGGCCGTCCGTCGCCGTGACCCCGATCGTGTGCCGGCCCGCGGACAGGCCGGGCCCGACCGGGTCGCCGGGCGCGACCTCCTCGCCGTCGAGCGTGACGGCCGGGCCCTCGACCACGCCGGACGCGTCGTCGACCGCCACGTCGAGCGGCACGGCGGCCGTCAGCCGCGCGCCCCGGGCGGGCGTGACCCGCGTGAGCGCGGGACCCGTGTTGTCCGTGACCAGCGTGCGTGCGGCGGTCTCGCCCGTGGTCGACGTCGCGGTGAGCTCGTGCTCGCCGTCGCGCAGGTCAGCCGTGTCGAGGTCGGCGCGCAGGCCGCGCGCGGGCGCGTCGACGTCGAACGTCAGCGTGATCTCGCGCAGCAGCGTCTCGTTGGAGCCGCAGGTGCCGTCACCCATGCGGTAGGTGGGCTCGAGGTCGAGGCCGGCCGCCGTGCCCGCTGCCGGGGCCAGCGCGAGGGCCGAGATCGTGAAGTCGTCGCGGTTGCAGTCGTCCGCGAACGCGCCGGTGACGACCCGGACGGTGTTCTCCCCCGGCCGCAGCCACTCGTTGGGGAAGACGACGTCGGCGCGCTCGCTCGCGTACGAGCCGCCGAGCGGCGTCTCGATCCCGTTGACCACGAGCAGGTTCGCCGCACGGCCGTCGACGGAGTTCGACCCGACGTCGAACGAGAACGTCGCGTCGCCCGTGCCGAGGGTCTGGGTCGCGTCCAGCGGCTCGCCGTCGACGGCGAGCCCGGCCGTGCCGCCCTCGCCGTCCGCGGGCCGCGCCCCCGTCACGACGACCGCGCCCGTGGTCAGCGTGCCGTCGACGGGCGTGAGCCGCGGCGCGCCGGCCGGTGCGTTGTTCACGCGCACCGTGTGCCGCGTGCGGTCGCCCGAGGCGGTGCGCGCCTCGAGCGTGTGCGCGCCGTTGGTCAGCGTCGTGGTGTCGAGCTCGGCGCGCAGCCCCGTCGTGCCCTGCGGGTCGCCCTGGACGAAGAAGGTCAGCTCCGCGCGCAGCAGGAGGCTCGTGGTGGACCCGCAGCTGCCGTCACCGAACGCGTAGGTGTACTCGTTCTCCTCGCCGTCGGCGATCTCGCCGAGGGGTTCGAGCGTGAAGTCCGACAGCACGAAGTCGTCGTGGTTGGAGCCGCAGCTCGTCTCGATGGCCCCGACGACCACCTCGACGGTGTTCTCGCCCGCGCGGAGCTGCTCGTTCGGCACCTCGAGCTCGACGCGCTCGCTCACGGCATCGGGCAGCGGGATCGGCGCGGCGCCGTTCACGGAGACGGTGCTGCCGTACCGCGCCTCGATCGAGTTGCTGCCCACCTGGAAGCCGAGCACGGACGTCCCGAGGGTCTCGGTGGCACCGGGTACGGGCGCGCCGTCGACCGTGAGCCGCGCGACGTCGTCGCCCGGTGCCACCGGCTCGGCCGCGACGGCCACGGAGCCCTCGAGGAACGCACCGTCGCCAGGGGTGAGCAGCGGACCGTCCGGCGTCGGACCGGGCTCGTGCGGCGCCGGCCGGCCGGCCGGGCGTGCGTCGTGGGCGTCGTCAGCGGGCGCAGCGGACGACGAGGTCGCCGCCCAGCCCGTCACGGCCAGCGCGGCCGCGGTGACGGCCGCGACGAGCCCCGCCTGGCGCGAGGTCCGCCGTCCGGGTCTGTGGGTGCTGCTCGGCTGGTTCCTGGTGACTGGCCGCATGGCCGCCCTCCTGAGTGTCCTGGGGTCGTGTCTCGGGTCCGGGCGTCCCTGCGCACGCCCGGACGCCAACCTGGACCCGCCGGGTGAACGGCACGGGTGCGTCAGGCAACTGCCGGACGAACTGTCTGGAACCTGGACGAATCCTCGGCCCAGGCGGGCGCCGCCTAGTCGAGGGATGAGCGACGACCTGACCGGCACCACCGAGATCCGGCTGTGCTGCCTCCTGTGGGCCCGCCCCGGGCAGGAGGCAGGCCTGGCCGCCTACGAGGACACGGTGCTCGCCCTGGTGGCCGAGCACGGCGGCGAGGTGCTGCAGCGCGCGGCGTCCGACGGCGCCGACGGACATCCGCACGAGGTGCAGCTCTACCGGTTCGGGAGCAGCGGGGACCTCGACGGCTACCTCGCCGACCCCCGCCGCACGGCGCTGGCGGCCGAGCGGGACCGGGTCGTCGAGCGCACGGAGCTGTTCCCGGTCCAGGTGCGCTGAGGCACCTCGGGAACGACGAAGGCCCCCACCGTGGTGGGGGCCTTCGTCGTGCTGTGCGCCATCAGGGACTCGAACCCCGAACCCGCTGATTAAGAGTCAGCTGCTCTGCCAATTGAGCTAATGGCGCCTGCCTTGCGACGGAGAGATTACCAGGGTCGCAGGGTCTGCGCGCCATCTGATTCTCCGCTCACGACGGACCGCAGGGAGAGGCCTCGGAACCGTCGTGCTGGTGCGCCATCAGGGACTCGAACCCCGAACCCGCTGATTAAGAGTCAGCTGCTCTGCCTATTGAGCTAATGGCGCGCAACGGGGAGAAACACTACCAGGACCAGCGCCGTCATCGGTAACCGAACGGACGGCGCCGGCCTGTGAACTGCGCGACAGCGCCGGGGCCCTACAGGTAGAGCCCCGCGGCGCCGTCGGCCTCGTCGTTCTCGGCCACGCCGTGCACGTCGCGCTCGCGGAGCAGCACGTAGTCCTTGCCGCCCAGGTCCACCTCGGCGCGGTCCTCGGGGTCAAACAGCACACGGTCGCCGACCGCGACCTGACGGACGTGCTCGCCCTTGGCCACGACCGTCGCCCACGCGAGCCGCTTGGGCCCGACGGCGGTCGCCGGGATGACCAGCCCCGCCGTCGACTGGCGCTCCGCGGCGTCGTGCTCGGGCTCGACGAGCAGCCGGTCGTGGAGCATGCGGATCGGGAGGGTGCCGGGCGTCGTCACGGCGGCAGGTCCGGCGTCAGGCGTCGCGGAAGTACTCACGGGACAACGCTACGCGACCGCGAAGCGCTCCCGTGACCGCGCTACGGTTGCCGCTATGACCACTCGCCTCGAGCCCGGGGACAAGGCTCCCGACTTCACCCTCCCGACCGCCGACGGCGCGACCGTCCGCCTGACCGACCTGGCGGCGAGCACCGACAAGGGCGTCATCGTCTACTTCTACCCCGCCGCGGCGACGCCGGGCTGCACCAAGGAGGCCTGCGACTTCCGCGACTCCGAGGCGTCCCTGCAGGCGGCCGGGTACGCGGTGGTCGGCATCTCCCCCGACCCGGTGAAGAAGCTCGAGAAGTTCGCGGCGGACGAGTCGCTCACCTTCGCGCTCGCCTCGGACGAGGACCACGCCACCCTCGAGGCGTACGGCGCGTGGGGCGAGAAGCAGAACTACGGCAAGACCTACGTGGGCGTCGTCCGCTCCACGGTCGTGGTCGACCCCGACCTCACGGTCGCCGAGGCGTTCTACAACGTCCGGGCCACCGGCCACGTCGCCCGCGTGCGCAGGGCGCTGGGCCTCGACTGATGGCCTCGCCCGCCGACCTGCTCGACCTCGACGCCGAGCTGAGCGACGCCGAGCTGGCCACGCGCGACCGGGTGCGCGAGTTCGTCGACCGCCGTGTGCGGCCGAACATCGCGCAGTGGTTCGCCGACGCGCACTTCCCGCGCGAGCTCGCCCCCGAGCTGGGCGAGCTCGGCGTGCTCGGCATGCACCTGGACGGCTACGGCTGCGCCGGGCGGTCCGCCGTCGAGTACGGGCTGGCGGCCCAGGAGCTCGAGGCGGGCGACTCCGGCATCCGCACGTTCGTCTCGGTGCAGGGGTCGCTCGCGATGTCGGCGATCCACAAGCACGGCTCCGAGGCGCAGAAGCGGCAGTGGCTGCCGCGCCTGGCCACGGGCGAGCTCGTCGGCTGCTTCGGGCTCACCGAGCCGGGCGCGGGCTCCGACCCCGCGAGCATGACCACGCGCGCCCGGTTCGAGCCGGGCGGTGAGACGGGCGACGCCGGCGGCGAGTGGGTCCTCGACGGCGCCAAGCGCTGGATCGGCCTCGCGTCGATCGCGGACGTCGCGATCATCTGGGCCAAGGTCCGCGAGCCGCGCGACGACGGCACCGAGCGGGACCGGGTGCGCGGGTTCGTGGTCCCGACGTCGACCCCGGGGTTCTCGGCCGTGCCCATCGAGCCCAAGCTGTCGATGCGCGCGTCCGTGCAGTGCGACGTCACCCTCGACGGCGTCCGCCTGCCCGCCGACGCGATCCTGCCCGAGCACCCGGGCCTGGCCGGGCCGTTCGCGTGCCTCGACGAGGCGCGGTACGGCATCGCGTGGGGCGCCGTGGGCGCGGCGCGGGACGCGTTCGAGGCGGCGCTCGCCTACGCGAAGGGGCGCGAGCAGTTCGGCACGCCGGTGGCGGGCTTCCAGCTCACGCAGGCCAAGCTGGCCGACATGGCGCTGGCGGTCACCACGGCCCAGCTCCTGGCGCTGCGCCTGGGCCGCCTCAAGGACGCCGGACGCCTGGAGGGCCACATGATCTCGGCGGGCAAGCTCAACAACGTGCGCGCGGCGATCGAGGTGTGCCGGCAGGCGCGCACGATCCTGGGCGGCAACGGCGTGACGCTCGACCACTCGCCCCTGCGGCACGCGAACAACCTCGAGTCGGTGCGCACGTACGAGGGCACCGACGAGGTGCACACGCTCGTGCTCGGCAGGCATCTGACGGGTCTCGCGGCGTTCCGCTGACCTGGGCCGTCGTCGACCCGTAGACTGTGCGCCGCGCGCGAGTGGCGTAACTGGCAGCCGCGCCAGGTTTAGGTCCTGGTGTCTTCGGACGTGCGGGTTCGAGTCCCGCCTCGCGCACCCCTGTGGGCCGGGCTGCTACGGCAGCCGGCCCACGTGGGCCATGGCCTGCTTGAGCAGCATGCCCTGGCCGTTCATCATCTCGGCCTGCACGTCGTCGGCGCACGCCTCCTCCGGCGTCAGCCAGGCGAGGTCGAGGGCGTTCTGCTGCGGACGGCAGTCGCCCGTCACGGGCACGACGTACGCGAGGGACACGGCGTGCTGGCGCGGGTCGTGGAACGCCGTGATGCCCGGGGTGGGGAAGTACTCGGCGACGGTGAACGGCTGCGGCGACGGCGGCACCTGCGGCAGCGCGACGGGGCCGAGGTCCTTCTCGATGTGCCGCAGCAGCGCGTCGCGCAGCCGCTCGTGGTACATCACGCGGCCCGAGACGAGCGCCCGCGTCATCACGCCCTGCGTGTTGACGCGCAGCAGCAGGCCGACCGAGACCACGTCGCCCGAGTCGTCGACGCGGACCGGCACGGCGTCCACGTACACGAGCGGCAGCTGGGCGCGTACGACGGCGAGGTCCTCGTCGGTCAGCCACCCCGACGGCTGCGTGGGCTCGGGGTAGAAGTCGTCCGAAGGGTAGTCGGCAGTGTCCGTCACGGGTCCGTTCTACCAGTTCGGGCCCCGGCGCGCCCTACCCCGCGCCGACGAGTCCGGGCCTGCGGCTGTCTGCCGGGTCACTGCGCGACCATTCCTGGAATAGCCGAGGGC
The DNA here is from genome assembly GCF_013004695.1 of Promicromonospora citrea. GTDB lineage: Bacteria > Actinomycetota > Actinomycetes > Actinomycetales > Cellulomonadaceae > Promicromonospora > Promicromonospora citrea. The sequence goes on along the minus strand of NZ_JABEMG010000007.1, from coordinate 42,017 downwards.
GTAAGAGTGCTGCACGTAGCAGACGCTCAACGAGAGGAACCAGGACATGGCCACCGTCGAGATCACCGACGCCACGTTCGAGAAGACCGTCACCGACAACGACATCGTGCTCGTGGACTTCTGGGCCACGTGGTGCCCGCCGTGCAAGATGTTCGGCCCCGTCTTCGAGAAGTCGTCGGACGAGAACACCGACATCGTCCACGCCAAGCTGGACACCGACGCCAACCCCGGCATCTCCGCCGCCGCGCAGGTCACCTCGATCCCGACGCTGATGGCCTTCCGCGAGGGCGTGCTGGTGTTCCGCCAGGCCGGCGCCCTGCCGCCCAAGGGCCTCGCCGAGGTCGTGGAGGCCGTCCGCGGCCTCGACATGGACCAGGTGCGCAAGGACCTCGAGGCGCAGAAGAACTGACGCCCGACACCACGAAGGCCGCCTCCCCCGGGGAGGCGGCCTTCGTGGTGTCCGGCACCTGGAGCGCGACGAGAGCCTCGTCGCGCTGGATCGTCAGGAGATCATCGAGGCAGCACGAGAGATCACGTCGAGCGGCGAGCTGGACCACGGGCAACGGGCTCAGATCAAGGCTGGTCCCACACCCCCTGAGCTCGCAACGCCTCACTCCGCCCGCGTCAGGTCCAGCACCGGCCAGTCGTCCAGGTCCGACCGCATGCGGCGGTCGTGCGTCGCGACGACGACGGCGCAGGGCGTCACCTGGAGCGCGCGCGTGAGCTCGTCCACGAGGTCGATGGACAGGTGGTTCGTCGGCTCGTCGAGCAGCAGCACGTGCGGCGCGTGCAGCAGCGCCCGCGCCAGCTCGAACCGGCGGCGCTGCCCGGCCGACAGCTCGGCGAGCGGCCGGTCCAGGTCCTCCTCGCTGAGCAGGCCGAGCCCCGCGACCGGGACCACGTAGTCGGGGTCGAGCTCGCCCGCGGAGAGCAGGCGCAGCGCCTCGTCCGCGTAGGTCTCGAACCCGGTCCGCAGCCGCGCCTTCCCGGTGATCGGCGCGCTCTCCTGCCCCACGACGCCGATCCGCGCCCCCGGGACGACCGTCCGCGTCCCCTGGTCGAGCGGCAGCGCGCCTGCGAGCGCCGCGAGCAGCGTCGACTTGCCCGTACCGTTGGGCCCCACCACGAGCAGCCTGCCCGACGGCGGCACGGCGACCCGGGTGCCGGGCAGGTCGAGCCGGGCGGCGCCGTCGTCCCCGACGCGGGGTGAGCGCACCTCGACCACGGGGTCGGCGGGGTCCCAGCCGGGTGACATGGCCGGGAGGTCGGGGAACCGGAGCTCGACGGGCGGTGTCGGCACCTCGATGGCCTCGGCCTCGAGCTTCTGGATCAGGCGGTCGGCGGCCTTGACGTGGATCCGGGCCCGCGTGGCGCGACGGTGCTTCTGCGAGCCCTTGGGCGGGCGCCACTCGTCGGAGAGTCCCTCGTACGAGGCGTCGAGCCGTTCCGCGAGCGCGGCGGCTCGCTTGCGCTCGGCCCGGTAGCGCTGGCGCCAGCGGTGCAGCGCCTGGTTCTTGGCGAACCGGTAGGCGAGGTAGCCGGGCTGCCCGTAGAGCACCGGTTTGCCGTCCCAGGAGGGGTCCAGGTCGAGGATGGCGGTGGCGGCGTCGTCGAGCAGCTCGCGGTCGTGCGTGACGAGCACGACGCCGCCGCGCCAGGCGACGAGCTCGCCGGTGAGGAACTCGATGGCGGAGTCGTCGAGGTGGTTGGTGGGCTCGTCGAGCAGGAGCAGGTCGGCGCGCTCGGCGAGGCGGCAGGCGAGCCGCACCCGGAACCGCTCCCCGACGCTGAGCTCGTCGAGCCGGCGGACGGGGTCGCGTGGCGCGCCGAGCCGGGTGAGGGCCACCTCGACGCGGCGGTCGGCGTCCCAGACCGCCAGGTGCTCGGCGGCGGCGAGCGTGCGCTCGAGGACGGCGAGGTCGCCGGTGCCGTGGTCGAACGCGGCGGCCGCGGCCTCGAGCTCGCCGGCGGCGGCGCGCAGGCCGTCGAGGGTCGCGGCGACGAGGTCGCCGATCGTCTGCCCGGGGGACGGGTGCAGCTCCTGCTCGACGAGGGCGACGCTCCCGTGCCGCCGGACCTCGCCCGCCTTCGGCGCAAGATCCCCGGCGAGCAGGTGCAGCAGCGTGGACTTGCCCGAGCCGTTCTCCCCCACGACGCCGAGCCGCGTGCCGTCGTTGACGGTGAAGGTCACGCCGGCCAGCACGTCCCGCCCGGGGTACGCGAAGGCAAGGTCCTGGGCGACGAGGTGCATCCCCCCAGCCTACGGGCCGGGCTCGACGGCTTGTCGTCGACCGAGGTCAGGAGCCGGCGCGGCACACAGGACTGGTGCGGACCGGCGCACCGGCGGTACGGTCCCGTCGCCGGCCCGATCGGTCCGGACACCACCACCCGAAGGCGGCTCCGTGACCGGTCCCAGTGCCCCGACGCCCGATCCGTCCGCCGTGCCCGATCGGGTCGCGTCCACCGAGACCTCCGCGGTCCACGAGGCGCGGCCCTCCTCGTGGACCACCGGCCCGTTCCCCCCGCTGTGGGCGGCGGTCATCGGCAGCCTCTTCGTCGTCGCGACCACAGGGATGGGTCTCGCGGTGACCTTCGTGGGCTCCGTCGTGTCGGCGATCGTGGCCCGCAGGCGGCCCTGGGTGTCCGCCACCGCCGTCGTGCTCGCGGTGTGGTCGGGAACGGGCGTCCTGCTCACCGGCCGCTTCTGACACACCACGTCCGGCACGACGACGCCGCGGGCACGCGGCGGGGGTTCACCCAGGGGCGGGTGCGCCGCGTGCCCACGGCGAGCTGGTCAGGCGGGGGTCACCTCCGTCCTGCGTTCCGCGGGGTACCGGATGTTCTCCACCATCTCCTGCACCTCGTGGGCGGGTGGTCTGGTCAGCAGCGACACGACGACGGTGACGACGAGGTTCACGACGGCGCCGATGGTGCCGATGCCCTCGGGGCTGATGCCGAGGACGTGGTCGTTCGCCGCGGTGCCGAACACCGGCAGGGTGTAGATCATGTACGTCGCCGTGAACACGAGGCCCGCGAGCATGCCGGACACCGCGCCTGCCGCGTTGGCCCGCTTCCAGAAGATGCCCAGCAGCAGGATCGGGAAGAAGGTCGACGCGGCGAGCCCGAAGGCGAAGGCGACCACCTGGGCCACGAACGCCGGCGGGTTGATGCCGAAGTAGATGGCGACCAGGACGGCCAGGCCCATCGCGATGCGGCTCACGAGCAGACGGCGCGACTCCGACGCGTGGTGGTCCACGTACCGGAAGTACAGGTCGTGCGACGCCGACGACGAGATGACGAGCAGCAGGCCCGCCGCCGTCGACATGGCCGCCGCGAGGCCGCCCGCCGCGACCAGGCCGATGATCGGAGCCGGCAGCCCCGCGATCTCCGGGCTGGCCAGCACCAGGATGTCGTTGTTGATGATCAGGTCGGCGCCCGACTCCGGGTTGTTGCTGATCGTGCTGATCGTCTGCACCCCGTCACCGACCGTGACCAGCCCGGTCGCCATCCAGTTCTGCACCCAGGACGGGAGGGCGTCCACCGCGGCGCCCTGCACGCCGGAGAGCAGGTTCAGCTTGGTGAACGCGCCCACGGCGGGAGCCGTCGTGTACAGCAGGCCGATGAAGATCAGCGCCCACAGGGCCGAGTAGCGCGCCCCGCGGACCGTCTTGGTCGTGTAGAACCGGATGATCACGTGCGGCAGGCCGGCGGTGCCGATCATGAGCGACATCGTCACGAGGAACACGTCGATCTGGGGTCGCGCCGTGAACGCCTCGGTGTAGACGGGCAGGCCGAACTCGGCGCCGATCCGGTTGAGCTCGGCCAGGATCTCGCCGAACGTGATCTGGGGTACCGGGAACCCGGTCATCGTCTGGGCCACGGCCCAGGCCGGGATGAGGTAGGCGACGATGAGCACCGTGTACTGGGCCACCTGGGTCCAGGTGATGCCCTTCATGCCGCCGAACACGGCGTAGGCGAAGATGACCGCCGCGGCGATGGCGACGCCCCACGCCTGCTCCACCTGCAGGAACCGGGAGAACACGATGCCGCCGCCGGACATCTGCCCCACCACGTAGGTGAAGGACACGATGATGGCCACGACGGCGGACACCGAGCGCACCGTCTCGGAGAACCGGTCGCCCACGAACTCCGGGACCGTGAACTTGCCCCACTTGCGCAGGTACGGCGCGAGCAGGAGCGCGAGCAGCACGTAGCCACCCGTCCAGCCCATGAGGTAGATGGAGCCGTCCGACCCGAGGAAGGCGATGAGGCCCGCCATCGAGATGAAGGACGCCGCCGACATCCAGTCCGCCGCGACGGCCGCGCCGTTCGCGACGGCGGGGATGTTCTGCTCGGCGACGAAGAAGCCCTTCGTCTCGCGGACCCGGCTGCGCCAGGCGATGACGATGTACAGCGCGAAGGACGCCGCGACGAAGATCAGCGCCCAGGTCTGGATGTCGCTCATGCGCGGCTCCCGTCCTCGTTGCGCTCGCTGACGCCGTACTCGTCGTCAAGCCGGTCCATGCGCAGGGCGTAGATGAGGATCAGCACGATGAACGTGTAGATCGACCCCTGCTGCGCGAACCAGAACCCCAGCGGGAAGCCGGCGATCACGATCTGGTTGAGCTGCTCGACGAAGAGGATGCCCGCGCCGAACGAGACCACGAACCAGACGACGAGCAGCGCCACCATGAGGCGCAGGTTCTTCTTCCAGTACTCCGTGCGCCAGCCGTTGTCCCGGCCGGCGGCCGGTACGGCGCCGTCGTCCGGCGGCGGCGCGGCGCCCCCCGGGCCCTCGTGGGTGTCGGCCATGTTCGACGCTCCTTTGCGTGTCGTGGTGCGGCCCGGCGGGAGCCCCAGCACGCGCCGGGCCGCTCTGTGGTGCGGGTCACAGATGCCCCCTGAGGCCGAGGAAACGGGCAGCGGGCCTGGTGGCGCAAGGCCCGACCGGGCGGACGGCGGACGCGACCCCGCGAGCGGTCGATCGGGGCGGCGAGCGGAGTCCGCCAACTTCACCCGACCGCTCGCGGTGGCGTTCCGACCGTTCGCGGGGCGGGCCCGGCCGTCCGTCAGGACGGGGAGGTGAGAGCCCTCCCCCGCGGGCCGCGCCGGCCCTACGATCGGCCCATGGCCTCGACGTCGAGCACCTCCGGCACCGCCGTGCGCCGCCGTGTCACGCACCCCGGCAGCCTGGCGATGATCGTCGGCGGGCTCTGCGTGTTCGTCGGGTCGGTCCTGCCGTGGATCAGCACGCCGCTGGGCGACATCCCCGGCCACGCGAGCTACCTCGGCTGGGCCACCATGGCCGCTGCCCCTCTCGCGTTCGCCGGGGCGGTCCTGCCGTTCCGGCGCGTCGCGATCGTGCACTGCCTCGTCGTCGCGCTCCCTGCCGTCGTCGCGGGCGGCATCTACCTCGCCCAGGTCGTCCAGCTCACCGTGGTCGCGGGGGCCTTCCCCACGGCGTGGCCCGGCATGGGGCTGGTCATGATCCTCGGCGGCGCGGTGATCCTGCTGCGCACGGCGTGGCGCCTGCGCCACGCCGCGGAACGACGGCCCTGACTACCCTCCTGACATGGAGTTCGACGACGGGGTCGACGAGCACGACACCCCGGCCGAGGTCGACGCGGCGTTCCGCACCCTGCGCCGCGTCGCGATCACCCACGTCGTCCTCTTCCTCGCCGCCCTCATGGGCGTGCCCGCCCTGTCCCTCACCCTCGGCTGGTGGTCGGACGGCCGGCTCGCCGGCGGCATGAGCCCGGGCTTCGCCATGGCCGCGTTCGGGCTCTACGCGTTCTTCCTCGTCATCGGCCTGGCCGCCGCGTCGCTCTCCTCCGCGGTCGAGGCACGCATGCTCGGGGGCAGGCACGTCGACGACGCCGACGGCTTCCCCCCGGAGGAGGACCGCCCGTGACCGTCACCAGCGCGGGCACGCTGGCCGCCCTCATCGCCCTCGTCGCGCTGATGACGCTCGTCGTGCGTCCGCGCGGCTCCTCGACCGTGGACTTCTACCTGGCCGGGCAGCGGGTCGGCGTCGCGACGAACGCCCTGGCCATCTGCGGGGACTACTTCTCCGCCGCGTCGTTCCTCGGCGTCGCGGCCGCCGTCTACGTCTCGGGGCTCGACGGCGTCTGGTACGCCGTCGGGTTCGCCGCGGGGTTCGTGCCCGTGCTGCTCTTCGTGGCGGCGCCCCTGCGCCGGTTCGGCGAGTTCTCGATCCCGGACTTCCTCGGCCGCCGGCTCGCGTCGGAACGGGTGCGGCTGGTCGCCGTCGGCGTGGTGCAGATCGTCATCCTCTCCTACCTCATCCCCCAGGCCGTCGGCAGCGGCATCACCTGGCAGCTCCTGGTCGGGCGCGGGCTGCCCGGCCTGTCCGCCTACGAGACGGGCGTCGTGCTGTCGACGGCCGTCGTGGCGGGCCTCGTCGCGTTCGGCGGGATGCGCGGCACCACCTGGACGCAGGCGATCCAGTTCCTCCTGCTGCTCGGCGCGCTGGTCTGGCTCGCCGTCGCCGTGGCGGGCTCGGGCTTCCACTACTCCTCCGCCGTCGCCGAGCTGTCCGCCGAGCCGCTGGCCAACCCCGCGCCGGGCGACGCCGGGTGGTACCTGCGGCCCGAGGACAACCAGATCGACCCCGGCGCACCCGCCCTGTTCGGTCAGCCCGGCGCCGCCTACGGCCCGCTGGCCCAGTTCGCCCTCATCCTCACGCTCGTGCTCGGCACCGCGGGGCTGCCGCACGTGATGAACCGCTACTTCACCAGCCCGACGGGCACGGCGGCCCGCATGACGACGGTGTGGGTGATCGGCCTGGCCGGCCTGTTCTACGCGCTGGCCGTCATGCTCGGCACGGCCGCGCGGCAGCAGATCGCCGCCGCCGTCGACGACCACCCGTGGCTCGAGGAACTGACGGTCGACGGCGTGCTGCTCGTCCCCGAGCACGCCCTGCCCGTCCTGGGGCGGATCTACGGCGGGGACTCGGGGCTCGCCGTCGTCGCGGCGGGCGCGCTGGTCGCGGTGATGTCGACGATCGCGGGCCTCCTGCTCGCGGCGGCGGCGTCCTGGGGCCACGACGTGTACGAGCGGCACATCAACCCCCGCGCCACCGAGACCCAGGCGGTGTGGGCCGGCCGGGCGAGCACCGCGTTCGTGGCCGTCGCCGCGGGTGCGCTGGCCATCGCCATGGAGCCGCGTGAGCTCACCCCGGCGGTGCCGTCCATCGTCGCCGCGATGGTGACGTGGGCGTTCGCGATCGCGGGCTCCGCGCTGACCCCCGTCTTCGTCCTCGCGATCTGGTGGCGCGGGACGACGGCGGCGGGCGCCACCGCGGGCATGACCGTCGGCGGGCTCGTCTCGGTGAGCATGTTCGTGCTCGGCGCCCTGCCGGTGGGACCCGGGCTCGGCGAGACGCTGATGACCCCGACGCTCGTCGCCGCGCCCCTCGCCGCCCTCGTGACCTGGTTGGTCTCCCGCCGCACCGCGCCGCCCGACGACGTCGAGCGACAGTGGCTCGTGCTGCACGGCACCGCCGCCGACCGGCACGCCGAACGCCTCGCGCGGCTGACCCTCGCGAGCCTCCAGCAGCCCACGCGGCGCCGCTCCGGCCGCACCGCCCGACGCCGGGAGGGGCGCGATGCGCACGGGTAGCCTGCTGCTCGCCGCGACGATCTGCGGCACCTGGGCCGTGGTGTATCTGGTGACCCAGGTCGTCGTGTCGCCGCCGCTCGGGGTGGGCACCACCGTGGTGGCGGGCACCGCGGCGTCGGTGCTCCTCGTGCTCGGCTACCCCTCCGCGCTGCGGGGCCCGCGCGCGCCGCTGGCGCGGTGGCGGCGGCTGAGGGGGCGCGCCGTCGGCTCCCGGCCGGCGGGCGATCACGCCGAGGGCCGAGGCGTCGAGCGCTCGCGCCGGCGCATCGTGGCAGGTCACCGGATGCCGCTGCGCTCGGGCCTCACGGCCGACGCCGCCCGCCGCACCGCCACGCTGCTGCGCCCGCTGCTCGGGGGCGACGCCGTCGTCATCACCGACCGGGAGCTCAACCTGGCGTTCGTCGGCCCGGGGTCCGACCACCACGAGGCCGGCGGGCGGGTGCGGGCCGCCGCGGTGCGCAGCTCGATCGACAAGGGCCGCACGGTCGTCACCCGCCGCGCGTCCGCGATGGGCTGCGACGTGCCCGGCTGCCCGCTGCGCAGCGCCGTCGTCGTGCCGCTCGTCGTGGGCGAGCGCGTGGTGGGGACCATCGGCGTGTTCCGTACGCACGACGAGCCCGCCCCGCGCGACCAGGTCGAGGACATGGCGAGCATCCTGTCGCTGCACCTCGAGCTCGCCGAGGCCGACCGCGAGCGCAAGCTCGCCGCGGACGCGCGCCTGGACGCCCTGCGCGCCCAGATCAACCCGCACTTCCTGTTCAACATCCTCAACACCATCGCGTCCAAGTCGCGCACCGACCCGGACGAGGCGCGGCAGCTCCTGCTGCGCCTGTCCGACTTCTTCCGGTACGCGGTGCGGCAGGAAGGGCAGCTCGCGGAGTTCGCGCAGGAGTACTTCTTCGTGCGCACGTACCTGTCGCTCGAGCAGGCCCGGTTCGGGGACCGGCTGCGCGTGCGGTACGACGTCGACCCGCAGGTGCTCACGGCGCACGTGCCGGTGCTGACGATCCAGCCGCTGGTCGAGAACGCCGTCAAGCACGGGCTCGCGACCAAGGTCCAGGGCGGCACCGTCACCCTGAGAGCACGGGTGGACCCGCTGACCCGCACGACGACGATCCGCGTGACCGACGACGGCGTCGGCATGGCCGGCGACGTGCTCGACCGGCTGGGCACCCCGCTCGTGGCGCGGGCCCCCGACGGGTCCCACGGCGAGGCGGGGGCGCGCGGCGGCGTCGGCCTGCAGAACATCTCCGAGCGGCTGACCACGCTGTTCGGCGAGAGGTTCACCCTGGACATCCAGTCGACGGAGGGCGAGGGCACGGTCGTGGAGGTGCGTGTCCCGCTACGCTGAGGCGCATGCGCCCCCGCGCCCTGATCGTCGACGACGAGGCACCGGCCCGGGCTGAGCTGCGCTTCCTGCTGGAGGAGCTCGGGCAGGTGCAGGTGGTCGGCGAGGCGGCCAACGGCGAGGAGGCCCTGCTGCTCCTGCGCTCGCTGCCCTACGACCTCGTGCTGCTCGACATCCGCATGCCGGGCGGGAGCGGGCTGGAGGTGGCCGCGGCCCTGCGGGACCTGCCGAACCCGCCCAGGGTCATCTTCACGACGGCCTACCCCGACCACGCCGTCGAGGCCTTCGACCTCGCCGCCGCCGACTACCTGGTCAAGCCGTTCGACGCCGCCCGCCTCGCCCGCGCGCTCGAGCGGGCGCTGGAGCACGCCGACGACGCGGCGTCGCCGTCCGCGGCCCCGTCGAGCGGCGGGCCCGCACGGCGCGGCGAGGAGCCCGAGCCGCTGGCCCGCGTGCCCGTGCAGCGCGACGGACGCACGGTGCTCGTCGACCAGTCCGCGATCGTGTACGCGAGCGCCGCACGCGGCTACTCGTCCCTCAAGCTCGCCGACGAACGGCTCCTGGTGACGTTCTCCCTCAACGAGCTGGAACGCCGCCTGCGCGGGCACTTCTTCCGCGTGCACCGGTCGTACCTGGTCAACCTCGACCACGTGCGCGAGCTCGTGCCGGACTTCAAGGGTGCGCTCGTGCTGGTGATGAACGACCGGCAGCGCAGCCGCGTCGAGGTCTCCCGGCGGCAGGCGCGCGAGCTGCGCCGCCGACTGGGGGTCTGAGCGAGCGGTTAGGCTCGCTCGCGTGAGCACCACTCCCCCTGCTGTGCGTCCCGTGTGGCCCGCCGCGGTGGCCGACGGCGTCGCCGTCCTCGCCTTCACCGCGATCGGGATCGCGTCCCACGACGGGGACCTGCTGCAGGCGTTCGGGCGCGTCGTCTGGCCGTTCGCCGCGGCGGCCCTGCTCGGCTGGCTGGTGGCGCGCGCGTGGCGCGACCCGGCGCGGGTGTGGCCGGTCGGCGTCGTGGTGTGGGCCGTGACGGTGCTGGGCGGCCTGGCGCTGCGTGGCCTGTCCGGCGGGGGCCTGGCCTGGACGTTCGCCCTGGTGACGGCCGCGTTCCTGGCCCTGACGATGCTCGGCTGGCGCGCGCTGGCGACCTTCCTGCGCCGCCGACCCTGACCGGCTCCGGCGTCGCCGCTCCTGCGTCGCCGCCGATCGCCTTTCAACCCGACGTTACTCGCCTTTGCGGCCCGTCAAAGCCAAGAAACGTCGGGTCGAAAAGCGATCGACGTCGGGGCGCGGGGCGGGGCGGACGGGGCGGACGGGCAGCTCAGGCCGGTCGGACCGCCGAAGATGACCCGGCGGTCAGGTTGCCGGGGCCGTCAGCGTGGCGAGGATCGCCGGGGCCAGCGCGCGGAACGCCCTGCCCCGGTGCGAGATCGCGTTCTTCTCCTCCGGGGAGAGCTCGGCGGCCGTGCGGTCGCCGTCCTCGTCGACCACCAGGATCGGGTCGTAGCCGAACCCGTTGGTGCCGCGCGGCGCCGTCGCGAGCACACCGCGCATCTCGCCGAGCCGCACCTCCTCGTGCCCGTCCGGGGTCACGAGGGCCGCGGCGCACACGAAGCCGGCCTGACGGTGCTCCGGGCGCACGTCGGCGAGCTGGCCGAGCAGCAGCTCGAGGTTGGCGACGTCGTCGCCGTGCCGCCCCGCCCAGCGCGCGGAGAAGATGCCGGGCGCGCCGCCCAGCACGTCGACGGCGAGGCCCGAGTCGTCGGCGACGGCGGGCAGGCCGGTCGCGGCGCAGACCGCGCGCGCCTTGATGAGCGCGTTCTCGGCGAACGTCACGCCGTTCTCCACGGGCTCCGGCGCCCCGACCTCGCCCGAGGTGACGAGGCCGCCGTCCGGCAGGACGAGGCCGGCGGCGCCGAGGATGGCTCGCAGCTCCCCGACCTTCTTGAGGTTGTGCGTCGCGAGGACGATCCGGGCGGCAGGCGGCACGGTCGAGGAGGTCATGTCCCGATCATGCCAGCCGCCACCCGCCCCGCTCACGCCGGGACCAGCGCGGAGTCGGGCGCCCCGGCGACGGCACCCGCGCCGACACCGGCACCGGAACCGGCACCGGCACCGGAACCGGCATCAGGACCCGAACCGTCCCGGTAGAACCGGCTCATCGCCCGGTACTGCCTGCTGCCCAGCGCGAGCGCCATGAGGCCGCCGCCGAGCAGGTTGTTGAGCAGCGTGAAGCCGATGAGCGCCCACATGCCGGGGATCTGGCCGACCAGCCGCAGCGTGCCGCGCAGGTCGACCCGCCTCGGCTCGCCCGCGGCGGCGGCCTCGGCGAGGACGTCCGGCAGGGTCAGGTGGCGCAGGTGCACGACGGCGGCGCCCAGCACGACGACCGCCACCACCAGCACGCCGAGCATCCCGCTCGAGGCGACGAGCAGGCCGCTGATCACGGAGGTGACGAGGTGGGAGATGCCCGACGTCGTCCCCACGAGACCGTTGGCCCGGTCGCGCCGCGCCTCGTCGAAGAGGGCGGTGACGACGGTGGTCATCGCGATGCCCCGGAGGTTGCCCACCATGACTCCCGCCATGACGAGCAGCACGAGGCCCCACAGGCGCGGGCTCGACCCCTGCGTCCACGCCGTGGAGGGCGAGGTGAGGTAGAGCGCGAGCGCCGCGACGTAGCAGGCCAGCGACGCGGCCGCGGACGCCTGCAGCACGGTCTTCGTGCGGTGGTGGTCGACGAGCGAGCCGAACCACACGCCCGTCGAGACCATCGCGACCAGGAAGATGCCCGAGATGACACCGGCCGCGAAGACCGATCCCGTCTCCAGGTACACCCAGAAGGTGACCGCGAACCAGACGGTGAAGTTGACCACCGAGGCGAGGCTCACGTTCACGAGGAGGTGCGCGAAGGTGCGCACCTCGGGGTCCTGCAGGCGCAGCGTCGCCACGCCGTCCGACGCCGCGGGCGTCTCGTTCGTGCTCATCTCCGGCTCCTCGCGCTCCCGGGTCCCTTGTGGACCCTGTCCCCGAGTCACTACGATCTTCGTAGTGACCTTGCCGGGCTGACGACGCGGACCGGGAGAACTCATCGGTCGGCAGGACGGAGACGTGATGAAGCGGGCGAGCGGGCGGTCGACGTGCCCGGTGAGCTTCGGCCTCGAGGCCTTCGGCGACCGGTGGTCGCTGCTCGTGGTGCGCGACATCGTGTACTTCGGCAAGCACACGTTCAACGAGTTCCTGGCCTCGGACGAGGCCATCTCCCCCAGCGTCCTGTCCGCCCGGCTCGACGGGCTCGTCGGTGCGGGCCTCGTCCGCCGGTCCCCCGACCCCGCCGACGGGCGCCGCGTGCGCTACGACCTCACCGAGCGCGGGCTCGGGCTGATCCCCGTGCTCGTCGAGGTCGCCGAGTGGGGTGCGACGCACGACCCGGCCACGGGCGCGCCGGCGGACTGGATCGCGCTGGTGCGGGAGAACAAGGCGGAGATGGTGCGGCGGTACACCGAGACGGTCCGGCGGGGCGGCGCGGTGTTCGTGGGCGAGGACAGCGTCGTCGCCCAGGTCGCGGCCGACCCGCCGGGTGCGCTCAGAGCTCCCGCGCGAGCGCTTCCTGCTGGATCCGCGTGAGCTCGGTCGTGCCCTGCAGGGCGAGGTCGAGCAGCGCGTCGAGCTCGGCACGGTCGAAGGGCGCGTGCTCGGCGGTGCCCTGCACCTCGACGAACTTCCCGCTGCCGGTCACCACCACGTTCATGTCGGTCTCGGCGCGCACGTCCTCGACGTACGGCAGGTCGAGCATGGGCGTGCCGTCGATGATGCCCACCGACACGGCGGCCACCGAGTCGGACAGCACCTGCTTGCCGCCGGTCACGTGACCGTGCCTGCGGCCCCAGGCGATCGCGTCCGCGAGCGCGACGTAGGCGCCGGTGATCGCCGCGGTGCGCGTGCCGCCGTCGGCCTGCAGCACGTCGCAGTCCAGCACGATCGAGTTCTCGCCCAGCGCGCTCATGTCGACGACGGCGCGCAGCGACCGGCCGATGAGCCGCGAGATCTCGTGCGTGCGCCCGCCGATCTTGCCCTTGACGGACTCGCGCGGGCTGCGCTCGTTCGTGGCCCGCGGGAGCATCGCGTACTCGGCGGTGACCCAGCCCTCGCCGGAGCCCTTGCGCCAGCGCGGCACGCCCTCGGTGAACGACGCGACGCACAGCACGCGCGTGCGGCCGAACTCCACGAGGACGGACCCCTCGGCCTCGTCGAGCCACCCGCGGGTGACGGTCACGGGGCGGAGCTGGTCGGTGGCACGGCCGTCGGCGCGCACGGCAGCGCCGGTGGAGTCGCTGGTGGAGGTCATGCGCCCACCCTATCGACCCGGCGAGTCGCGCTCCGCCGCGACCTTCTGACCTGCTCAGACGTGGTGCGCGTCACGCGTGGTGCGCCTCACGGGGCGCGGTGGGAGCACCGTGGGATCGCTAGGCTTCACCCGTGAACGACGCGCCCATCGGGATCTTCGACTCCGGCCTCGGCGGCCTCACGGTCGCGCGCGCCATCCTCGACCAGCTCCCCAACGAGCAGGTCCGCTACCTCGGCGACACGGTGAACAGCCCGTACGGGCCCAAGCCGCTCGCCGCGGTGCGTGCGATGGCGCTCGACGCCCTCGACCGGCTCGTGGCCGACGGCGTGAAGATGCTGGTGATCGCCTGCAACACGGCGTCGTCGGCGATGTACCGGGACGCGCGCGAGCGCTACACGCAGCGGCACGGCATCCCCGTCGTCGAGGTCATCCTGCCCGCGGCGCGCGCCGCGGTGACGGCGACCCGCACGGGCCGCATCGGCGTCATCGGCACGCGCACCACCATCCGGTCGCGCGCCTACGACGACGCGTTCCACGTGACCCCCGGCCTGACCATCACGAGCCAGGCCTGCCCGGAGTTCGTGCGCTTCGTCGAGGAGGGCCGCACGTCCGGTCCCGAGGTGCAGAAGTTCGCGCACGAGTACCTCGACCCGGTCCGCGCGGCCGGCGTCGACACGCTCGTCCTCGGCTGCACGCACTACCCGCTGCTCGCCGGCGCCATCTCGTACGTCATGGGCGACGACGTCACGCTGGTCTCGTCGGCCGACGAGACGGCGAAGGACGTGTACCGCACGCTCGTCGAGCACGACCTCGAGCGCTCCGCCGACGCGGGCGAGCCCGTGCACCGCTTCCTGACGACCGGCGACCCCGCCCCCTTCGGGCAGCTCGCCAGCAGGTTCCTCGGCCCCGAGGTGTCCCTCGTGGAGGCCGTCTGATGCGCCTGCTCCCCGTCGGGGTCTCCGGGTCGTTCCCGGGCCCCGAGACGCCCGCGTCGTCCTACCTGGTCCAGGTCACCGCGGCGGAGGCCGCCGCGGCCGGCCACGAGGCCCGCGACTGGAACGTGCTGCTCGACCTCGGCAACGGCGCGTTCGGCGCCCTGCAGAAGCACCTCGACCCGCTGACGCTCGACGCCGTGTCGATCTCGCACCTGCACCCCGACCACTGCGCCGACCTCGCGGGCCTGTACGTCTACCTGCGCTACCACCCCGAGCGCGGCTCGCTGCGCGACGGCGGCCGCGGCGCCCCGCTGCCCGTCTACGGGCCGTCGACCGCCGAGGGGCACGTCGCCCAGGCGTACGGGCTGAGCGAGGGCGAGTCGATGTGCCACGACCTCGAGTTCCTCTCCTGGCCCGAGCACCCGAAGGTGCAGGTGGGCCCGCTGGTGCTCGAGCCGCACCGGGTCTTCCACCCGGTCGAGACGTACGGCGTGCGGGTGACGGGCCCGTCGGCCGCCGGCGGCACGGCGACGCTCGCCTACACGGGCGACACCGACGCGTGCGAGTCGGTCGTCGAGCTCGCGCGCGACGTCGACCTGCTGCTCAGCGAGGCCGCGTTCGTCGAGGGCAGGGACGACGTCGTCGAGCGCGGCATCCACCTCACGGGCCGGCGCGCGGGCGAGCTCGCCACCGAGGCCGGGGCGCGGCGCCTCCTGCTCACGCACCTGCCGGTGTGGAACGACCCCGCGGTGTCGCTGGCCGAGGCGCGCGGCTCCTACGCGGGCCCCGTCGACCTCGCGCGGTCGGGCACGGTCTACGAGGTCTGACCGCGCGGCCCGGCCAGGTCGGACCGGCCAGGTCAGCTCAGCCAGGTCAGGTCAGCGGACGGCGGCCGCGCAGCTCCGCGAGCATGACGTCCATGAGCGTCTCCTGGGCGTAGCCCGCCGCCACGAACACGCCCGACCAGAAGCGGCGGGCCGCGCGGCCGTCGGTGGCCACGGGGATCTCGCGGCCGGCCTGGCGGTCCCACATGATCTCGTCGGTCAGCTGCGTGACCTGCTCGTCCGTGCGCAGGCCCAGCCGCTCGGCGATGACCAGCCGCACGTCGGTGAGCGCGCCCGCGAACCGCTCGGCGTCCTCGCGCGGCACCCGCACGGGCGGCGGCGCACCGTGCCGGCCGAGCGTCGACGGGGCGTCGTCGCCCGTCGGCAGGTCGAGCAGCGCGGCGAGCGCCTCGAGGCGCTCGACCTTGGCGCGCGCGACGTCGTTCTGCGTGAGGCGGCGGAACTCGTCGGCCAGGTCCTCGTCGTCCTTGCTGGCGGTCGGCAGCAGGCGCTGCGCGGCCGGGTCGGTGGGCAGGCGGCTCACGCCCGTCACGCCCGTGAGCCGCGCGAGGTCGGCGTCGGTGAGCTCGTCGGGCGCCAGCAGGCCGTTCGCCCACGTCTGCCCCTTGCCCGGACCGGGGTGCGCGGACGGGCCCGGCGCGCCGGTGTCGTCGAGCAGGTCGAGGCCCGCCTCCTCGCGGAGCATGTCCGCGACGTCGCGGGCCACGCGGGCCAGGATGACGCGCTCCACCGGCTCGAACCTGGCCTCGTAACCCCGCCGCATGGCGCGGAACGGTGTCATGCGACTCCCCGTGCGCCGGACTCCTGCAACGTCGCCCACAGCCCGAAGCCGTGCATCGCCTGGACGTCCATCTCCATGCGCTCGCGCCCTCCGCTCGACACGACGGCGCGCCCGTCCCGGTGCACCTGCGTCATGAGGCGCTCGGCCTTGTGCCGCGGATAGCCGAAGTAGCTCTCGAACACGTACGTCACGTACGACATGAGGTTCACCGGGTCGTTCCAGACGATCGTCACCCAGGGATCGGCAACCCCCGACGCGAGGTCAGCGTCGGTGTCCTCCTCGACGGCCGTCCCGGCTGACCCCAGGGGTGTGAGCAGCGGCGGAGGGGAAGAAGTCACGCCCTCACTCTAGGCGGTCATCACCCGGGACCGGACACCCCTGGGCAGAATTTTCGCGAAGTTGTCGCCGGGCTGTGACCTGCGCTCCGCGCCTCTCCGGGTACGGGTTCCCCGGACGTCACCAGGACGTCACCAGGAGGCGTCGAGGCGCAGATCGACCGTCGGGATGGCGGGGTCGCCCGCCGACAGCCTGCGGGCCCCGCGCGGCAGCTCCGCGCGCACCATGCCGTGGTTGATCGCCGCGTTGGCCACCCCGTACGGGCCCACCCAGCGCGAGTCGACGGCGCCGTCCACCACCATCGGCGCGAGCAGGGGCCGCAGGTCGTCGCTCTGCGGCGTCCACTCCGCGACGGCCGTGTCCGGGCCGGTCACCATGACCTCCTCGATCGCGTGCCCGTCGCGGCCGTACCGGCGCGCCGCGGCCTTGCGGCCGCCCCGCGAGGCCTTGTTGGCCGACGCCTTGGCCACCGGCTGCAGCACGCCGGACGAGTCGGCCCGCGCCACGAGCTTGTAGACCATGCCGCACGTGGGCGCCCCCGAGCCGGTCACCACCGAGGTGCCGACGCCGTACACGTCCACCGGGGCGGCGGCGAGCGAGGCGATCGCGTACTCGTCGAGGTCGGAGGTCACCACGATCCGGGTGTCCCGCGCGCCGAGCTCGTCGAGCTGCTGGCGCACCTCGTGCGCCAGGACGGCGAGGTCGCCCGAGTCGAGGCGCACCGCGCCCAGGCCGGTGCCCGCCACCTCGACGGCCGTCGCGACGCCCTGCTTGACGTCGTAGGTGTCCACCAGCAGCGTGGTGCCAGGGCCGAGCGCGGCGACCTGTGAGGCGAACGCGTCGCGCTCGGTGTCGTGCAGCAGCGTGAACGAGTGCGCCGCGGTGCCGATCGTGTCCAGGCCGTACCGCATGCCCGCCTCGAGGTTCGACGTGCCGGCGAACCCGCCGATGACCGCCGCGCGCGCCGCGGCGACCGACGCCTGCTCGTTCGCCCGGCGCGAGCCCATCTCCAGCACGGGCCGCTTGCCCGCCGCGCTCGTCATGCGGGACGCCGCGGAGGCGACCGCCGAGTCGTAGTTGAGGATCGACAGGATCAGCGTCTCCAGCAGCACCGACTCGGCGAACGTGCCCTCGACCTGCAGCACGGGCGAGCCGGGGAAGAACACCTCGCCCTCGGCGTACCCCTGGATCGTCCCCGTGAACCGGTAGTCGGCCAGGTAGTCGAGCGTGCGCCGGTCCACGACCCCGTTCTCCTCGAGGTAGGCCAGCTCGGCGTCCTCGAAGACGAAGTGTGGCAGCGCTTCCAGGACACGACCTGTGCCCGCCAGCACGCCGTACCGCCGGCCCGCGGGCAGCCGGCGCGTGAACACCTCGAACACGCAGTGCCGGTGCGCCGTGCCGTCCGCGAGCGACGCCTGGAGCATCGTCAGCTCGTACCGGTCGGTCAGGAGCGCGACAGAGGGACGCACCGCCGGAAGGGGTGCTGCGGGAAGGGGCCGAGGCTCGCCGACACCGTTGTCGATCGCAGGCCACGAGTCTGTGAGCGGGGCGCCGCTGCCCCGAAGCTCGTCGGTCATGCCCTCACGGTAGGCCAGAGAGGCGGCCCGAGTCGTGCGAACGGGCCCGTGGCGCCCTCTTGTCTCACCATGCGGATCGTGGCGCTCGCCACTGTCCCTCCCCTGCTCCTCCGGTCCTGCCCGGCCACGTCCGCGCGCTACTTCTGCCCGACGAACCAGCGGCGCACCTGCGCCACCCGCGCCTCGAGCTGGTCGGCCGTCGCCAGAGGCACCTCCGGCCCGCCGCACGTGCGGCGCAGCTGGGTGTGGATCACGCCGTGCGGCTGCCCGCTGCGCTTGGCCCACGCCGAGACGAGCTTCGACAGCTCCTTGCGCAGCTCGGCGGCGCGCCGGTGCTCCTGCTCCGACCGCTCGGCCTCCACCTCGCGCGCCGACGCGGCGGTGCCGCGCGCCTTGAGATGGTCCGCCTGCCGCTGGCGGAGGAGGGTCGCCACCTGGTCCGGCTCCAGCAGGCCGGGCAACCCCAGGAAGTCCAGCTCCTCCGCCGAGCCGACGTCGGCGCCCGCGCCGAACTCTCCGCCGTCGAACAGCACGCGGTCGAACGACGCCTGGGCGTCCAGCGCCTGGAACGAGCCCAGCAGCTCGCCCGACGCCTTCTCCTCCCGGTTCGCCTCGGCGACCAGCGCCGCCTCCGGGTCGTACTCGATGCCCTGCTCCTCGGCCGTGCGCGGACGGTCCAGCGCGTGGTCGCGCTCCTGCTCCATCGAGTTCGCGAGGTTCAGCAGCGGGGCGACGCTCGGCAGGAAGATCGAGGCCGTCTCGCCCCGCTTGCGGGCCCGCACGAACCGGCCGATCGCCTGCGCGAAGAACAGCGGCGTCGACGCGCTCGTCGCGTACACGCCGACGGCGAGGCGCGGCACGTCCACGCCCTCCGACACCATGCGCACGGCGACCATCCAGCGGTCGTCGTTCTGGGCGAACTCCTCGATGCGCCCCGAGGCCCCCTCGTCGTCCGAGAGCACCACGGTGGGCCGCCTGCCCGTGATCTCGTGCAGGTGCGCCGCGTACGCGCGCGCGTTGTCCTGGTCGGTCGCGATGACCAGGCCACCCGCGTCCGGCACCGTGCGGCGCACCTCGGTGAGGCGCTTGTCCGCCGCGGCGAGCACCGACGGGATCCACTGGCCCTCCGGGTCGAGCGCCGTGCGCCACGCCTGGCCGGTCATGTCCTTGGTCATGGCCTCGCCCAGGCGCGCGCTCACCTCGTCGCCCGCCTTGGTGCGCCAGCGCATGTCGCCCGCGTACGACAGGAAGAGGACGGGACGCACGACGTGGTCGCGCAGCGCCTCGCCGTACCCGTAGGTGTAGTCGGCCTTCGAGCGGCGGATGCCCTCGGCGTCGGCCTCGTACTGGACGAACGGGATGGCCGACGTGTCGCTGCGGAACGGGGTGCCGGTGAGCGCGAGCCGCCGCTCGGCGCCCTCGAACGCCTCACGGACGGCGTCACCCCAGCTCAGGGCGTCCCCGCCGTGATGCACCTCGTCGAGGATGACGAGCGTGCGCGCCGCCTCGGTCCGCGCCCTGTGCAGCGCCGGCTTGGCGGCCACCTGCGCGTACGTCAGCGCGACGCCGTCGTAGTGCGAGCCGTGCCGGCCCTGCGAGTTCTTGAACTTCGGGTCGATGCGGATACCCACGCGTGCCGCGGCGTCGGCCCACTGGGTCTTGAGGTGCTCCGTCGGCGCGACGACCGTGACGCGGCGGACCACCCCGAGCTCCAGGAGCTCGGTGGCGATGCGGAGGGCGAACGTCGTCTTGCCCGCACCCGGCGTCGCGACCGCGAGGAAGTCCTTCGGGCTGCGCTCGCGGTACAGTTCCAGCGCCTCGGCCTGCCAGGCGCGCAGGCTCGACGCCGTACCCCAGGGGGCACGGCGGGGGAAGGCAGGGCTGAGCGACGATGCGGCCGCAGACGACGGTGTGTGGGGCAGCTGCTGCGGCTGGCTCGTCACTTTCCGGAGTCGCCCTCGCCGCCGTCCTGCGGGTCACGGAGACCGTCGTAGATCTCCTTGCACCGGGGGCAGACCGGGAACTTGCCCGGGTCCCTGCCCGGGACCCAGACCTTGCCGCACAGCGCGATCACGGGCTTGCCGCTCAGGGCGGACTCCATGATCTTCTCCTTGCGCACGTAGTGCGCGAAGCGCTCGTGGTCCCCGGGCTGCGCCTCCTCCCGGGTCTCCTCGCGCTCGAGGACGCTCGTACCACCCTGCGTACGGGGGTCGTCCTGCGGTGTGGAGAGTGGTTCGGTCATGCCGGAGAGTCTACGCGGGACCTCTGACGTCGCGGGCTGCCCACGGGCTCGGCGCGGAGATTTCCTTGCGGCCGTGTCGGTGGGCACCGCTATAACTGACCCATGTCACGTCCCCGCCTCGAGAGGAGCCCCGTCCTGCCCGACGACCTGCCCGTCCCCGAGTCGCCCACCGCCCTGGCCGACCCGCCGCGCGACCTGCCCGCCCCCGACCTGCCCGCGCCCGAGTGGCCCGACTTCGGCGACCACGACGAGTGCGCGCGCCGCGCCGTCGCCGCCGTCGCCGCGATGCTCGGCCGCCCCGTCCCCGAGCGCCCGCGCGAGCCGCGGTCGTCGGGCGAGTGGCTGGGCCGCCGGTGGGAGGTCGACGAGAGCGCGCTCGTCAACGTGTCGCGCGACATGTCGCGCACGCTCCAGCGCCTGCACGGCTACGCCCTCCAGCGGTGGATCGACCGGCACCCGGACGCCGTCGACGTGTTCGGTCCGGGCGGCGCCCCGCAGCGGGCGGCGCTGGACCTCGGCGACGGCACGTCGGTGAGCGTCCCCGCCGTCGCGACGGTGCTGTTCCCCGCGGGCTCGGCGTACGACACGCCGGTGGCCGTCGAGCTGGCCTACCGCTACGGGACGCCGACCGTCACGGCGTTCACGCCGCCGGGCGGCCTCGCGCTCGCCGAGCGGGTGCTGACCGACCTGACCCGCACGCTCGAGGTGGACCACCCGTATCGCGGCGGGGTCCTCTCGGCGCGGTCGTCGACCGGCTCCGTCGAGCTGGTGCCCGTGTCGCACACCCCGCAGGCCCGCGCGGACGTCGTGCTGCCCGGCGAGCTGTGGCGCGAGGTCGACCTGTTCTGCTCGAGCGTGACCACCCGCAGGGACGCGCTCAAGGCGCTGGGGCACACCACCTCGCGCGGTCTGCTCCTGGCCGGCCGGCCGGGCGTGGGCAAGACGAAGCTGTCGCGCGTGATCGCGACGGAGCTGGCCGGGCCGCTCACGGTCGTGCTCGTCACCGCGGAGGTGCTGCGCACGTGGATGACCGAGCTCTACGACGAGATCCGGGGCCTCGGCCCGTGCCTCGTGGTGCTCGAGGAGATCGACTCCGTCGCGGCGAAGGGCGCGCGGGGCGACACGTCGTTCGCCGAGTTCCTCGACGCGCTCGACGGCACGCGCAGCTCCGACGACGTGCTGACGCTCGCCACGACCAACGACCCCGACGCGCTCGACCCCGCGGTCAAGCGCCCGGGCCGGTTCGACACGATCGTCGAGGTGCCGCCACCGGACCTCGCGGGCCGCAGCGAGATCCTGCGGCTGTTCCTGCCGCCGGGCGCACCCGTCGACGTCGGGCTCGTCGCCTCGTTCCTGGACGGGGCGACGGGCGCCGACCTGCGCGAGGTGGCCCGCCGCGCGATCCTCGAGCACGGCCCCGACGACCTGACGACCGAGCGGGTCGCCGACGTGGCGACGTCGGGCCGCTGGAAGCCGGCGCCCGTGGCGGGCAACTACCTCTGAGCGCCCGCCACGGGCGCGGTCCGCGTGTCCCTGCCGACCGCGCCTACAGGCCCTGCCACTCGGGCTTGTCGGCGTAGGTCTGGCGGTAGTAGTCGGCGAGCTGCAGGCGCGAGGCCGCCGCGTCGTCGACCAGCACGGTCGCGTGCGGGTGGAGCTGCATGATCGTGGCGGGCCACATCGCCGAGACGGGACCCTCCACGAGCTGGTGCACCGCCTCCGCCTTGGCGCGCCCCGTGGCCAGGAGCACGAGGTGACGCGCCTCCATGATCGTCGCGAGCCCCTGGGTGAGGCAGTGCCGTGGCACGTCCTCGACGGACCCGCCGAAGAACCGCGCGTTGTCCTCGCGGGTCTGCCGGGTCAGGGTCTTGATGCGCGTGCGTGAGGCGAGCGACGAGCCCGGCTCGTTGAAGGCGATGTGCCCGTCCGTGCCGATGCCGAGGATCTGCAGGTCCACGCCGCCGGCCCCGGCGATCGCCTCCTCGTACGCCGCGCACGCGGCAGGAAGGTCGGCGGCGAGGCCGTCGGGGCCCTGCACAGCGTCGGGCGGGAAGTCGACGCGCGAGGCGATCTCCTTCTCGATGACGTTGCGGTACCGCTCGGGGTGGTCGGCGGGCAGGCCGACGTACTCGTCGAGCATGAACGCCCGCGCCCGCGCGAAGGACAGGCCCTCCTTGTGCCGGCGCGCGAGCTCGTCGTACACGGCGAGCGGCGACGATCCGGTGGCCAGCCCGAGCACCGCGTCGGGCTTCGCCCGCAGCAGGCCCTCGACGGCGCCGGCGGCCAGCCGCGCGAGCTCCTCGGCCGGTGCGATGACGACCTCCATCAGCCCCTCCTCCCCAGCACCGCCGCGCCCACCGCGGCGACCGGTACGTGCGTCGGTGCCAGCCTGACGCGGTCGGCGAGCCGCAGCGACCCGAGGAACGCGGAGACCTTGGCCTGCTCGCGCAGCGCGTCCTGCACCACGTCGAGCAGCTCGGCGCCGAGCTGGGCCACGCCGCCGCCGAGCACCACGTGCCGCACGTCGGTCGTGAGCACGAGCAGGCGCACGGCCGAGGCGACGGCGTCCGCGAACCGGTCGCGCACCTCGATCGCCTCCTGGTCGCCCGCCCGCGCCGCCTCGAACAGCTCGACGGGCGCCGGCCTGCCGTGCCGCGCCGGCCACGCCGCCTCGAGCGCCTTGCCCGAGGCGAACCGCTCGAGGCAGCCCCGCTGTCCGCACGGGCACTCGGGTCCGAGCGGGTCGACCGGGATGTGCCCGATCTCGCCCGCCGCGCCGCTCGCGCCGCGGCGCAGCTCGCCGTCGAGCACGAGGCCCGAGGCGAGCCCGGTACCGAGCGCGAGGAAGGCGAGGTCCTCGTGCGCGCCGGCGTCGCCGTCGCCGCCCGGACCGTCCGGCTCGGCGGTCCGCTCGAGCACGTGCGCCGCGCCGACGGCGGCCACGTTGAGGTCGTTCTCGACCACCACGGGCACCCCGCCGAGCTGCTCGGACAGCAGCTCGGCGAGCGGCAGCTCGTCGTCGTGCACGCCGAGGTTGACCGCGTGCCGCACCGTGCCGGAGCGGTGGTCGACGATGCCGGGGATGCCGAGGCCGACCCCGGCCAGGACCCCCACCTCGACGCCGCCCGACGCCACGACGTCGCGCACCGCCTCGGCCGCGCCCGTCACCAGCCCGTCGGCGCCGTGCACCGTGGGCCGGCGCACCGTCGCCACCACCTCACCCGCTGGGTCCAGGAGGGCACCGAGGATCTTGGTGCCTCCGATGTCGAGCCCGACCGTGTACGAACCCATCCCGTCCTTGCCCATCAGCCCTTCACCGCGCCGGACACCAGACCACCGGTCATCCGGCCCTGCACGATCAGGAAGAAGATCACCGCGGGGATCGCGATCAGCACCGACCCCGCCATGACGGCTCCCCAGTTGGTCGCCTGCGTCGCCTGGAGGAACGTGCGCAGCCAGAGCGGCAGCGTCATCGCCTCGGGGCGCTGCATGACGACCAGCGCCGTGACGAACTCGTTCCACGCCTGGAGGAAGGCGAACACGCCCGTCGCCACCAGGCCCGGGGCGAGCAGCGGGAACGTCACCCGCCAGAACGCGCCGGCCCGGGAACACCCGTCGATCATCGCCGCCTCCTCCAGCTCCTTGGGTACACCGTTGACGAAACCGCGCAGTGTCCAGATCGTGAACGGCAGGACGCCGGCCGCGTACACGAGCGTCAGGCCGATGATCGTGTTGAGCAGCTGCCAGCCGTCGATGATCCGGAACACCGAGATGATCATCGCCTCTCCGGGGATCATCTGGACGACGAGGATCAGCACGATGAACGTCCGGCGGCCCTTGAACTGGAACCGGGTCAGCGCCAGCGCGGCGACGAACCCGACCAGCAGCGCGATCACCAGTGTGAGGAACGTGACACCGATCGAGTTGAGCACGGCGGGCGGGAACGGCGCCCGCGCCTCCCCGAACATCGCCGACCGGTAGTTGTTCAGCGTGAACACGTCCGGCGTCGGGAAGAACGCGAGGTCCCGGCCGCGGATCTTGTTGTTCGGCAGGAACGACGTGTTGACCATCCAGTAGACGGGGAAGGCCGAGAACACGAAGACGGCGACGGCCAGCGCGCCGAACCCCGTGTCGGCGAGACGCCTGCGGACCTTGATCACAGCTCCTCCTCCCGCAGCGTGCGCCGCACGTAGGGGTACGCGATGGCCAGCATGACCGCCACGAAGATGACACCGACGGCGCTCGCCAGGCCGTAGTGCCCCTGCGCCATGCCGGTCTGGTAGATGTACACGCCGATCGTGTTGGTGAGCTCGCGGTCGCCGCCGATGTCCTGCAGCACGAACACCTGGGTGAACAGCTTGAGGTCCCAGATCATCGACAGGACCACGAGCACGGTGATGATGCTGCGGACGTACGGCACCTGGATCAGCCGGAAGCGCTGGAAGGCGCTCGCGCCGTCGAGCTGCGCGGCCTCCATCACCTCCTCGGGGATCTGGGTGAGCCCCGCGTAGAGCGTGAAGGCGACGAACGGCACGGCGCCCCACACGACGATGAACGACAGGATGAGGAAGAACGAGAGCGGGTTGAGCAGCCACGAGTGCCCGAACCAGTCGTCACCGGTGATCCGGGTCAGCAGGTTGTTGACCACGCCGTACTGGGTGTCGAACACCCAGCCCCACACCGTGGTGGCCGACAGCGCGGGCATGGCCCACGCGAGCAGCAGGCCCACCGACACCAGCAGCCGCAGCGCCTTGTTCACGCGCATCATGAGCAGCGCCACCAGCATGCCGAGCACGAGGGTGGTGACGACGAGGAAGACCATGAGCAGGAAGCTGCGCCCGAGCACGATCCAGAAGCCCTCGACGTCGGTGAGCACCTCCGCGTAGTTCCCGAGGCCGACCCATTCGGCGGGCTGGCCCATGAGCTGGGCGCGCTCGTACTCCTGGAACGACATGACCACGAGCCGCAGCACCGGGTATCCGGTGAGGACGCCCAGCAGGATCATCGTCGCCGAGAGCAGCAGCCAGGGCAGGTACGGCGGCCGGCGCTTGTGCCGGATCTCTTGGCGCGGTGGCGCCGGTGAATCCACGAGTGTGGTGCTCATGTCCTGTCTCCTCGGGGCAGTGGAGTCCCGCCCCGCCCAGGAGTGGAGGTCACCGGGCGGGACGGGAGGAAGGGGTGCCGACGCGGGTCAGCTGTTGAGGATCTCCTCGATGTCCGCGTCGAGCTTCTCGGCGACGGCCTTGACGTCCTCGCCCGAGGCGATCTTGGAGAACGCGGTCTGCAGGATCATCTGCGACTCGACATCGGCCCACTTGGGGGACGCCGGGGTGAGCTTCGCGTTGGCGGCGGCCTCCGCGGCCGCGGTGCCGATCGACGTCGACTGGTCGACCTTCTCGAAGAGCGAGGTCTTGGCCGGGAACAGGCCGTTCTCGGCGAGGATCGACTGGTACTCGTCGCTGAGGATGATCTCCAGCGCGCTCATCGCGAGGTCAGGACGCGCGGACTTCTGCGCGACGGCGATGTTCGAGCCGCCGGCGAACACCTGCGCGGCGCCGCCGTCCTTGCCCGGCAGGGCGAAGGCCTGCAGGTCCGAGCCGTAGGTCGAGGCGCAGCCGGGCACGCCGTCCGGGTCCTCCGGCTCCTCGGGCGCGTTGATCGACCACTGGATCCAGCTCGGCGCCGAGAGGAACGCGACCTGCCCCTCGCAGAACGGCACCTGCAGGTCGGTCTCGTTGGTGTCGGCCGGGGCGTTGTTGCCCTCGGTCATGATCGTCTGGATCTGCTCCAGGCCCTTCAGACCGCCCTCGGAGGAGAAGCCGGCCTCCCACGTGCCGTCCTCGGCCTGCTCGGCGACGAAGCCGCCGTTCTCCCAGATGAAGGGCAGGGCGTTGTACCAGTCCTGGCCGGGCCAGTAGACACCGGAGAGGTCCTTGGTGTGCAGGTCGACGGCGGTCTCGACGTACTCGTCGAGGGTCGTCGGCACCGCGGTGTCGCCCAGCACCTGCTCGGAGTAGAAGACGACGCGCGAGCCCGAGTAGTACGGCAGGGCGTAGTGCTTGCCCTCCCAGTCACCGGCCTCGACGAAGCCCGGCAGCAGGTCGTCGCCGCCCAGCGTCTCGAACTCCTCCGCGGTGATCTCGCGGAAGTAGCCGGACGAGGTGAACGCGGCCGCCTGCGTGTTGCCGATCTCGACCACGTCGGGGGCGTCCGAGCCGGACAGCGCCGTCGTGTACTTGTCGACGAGGCCGTCCCAGGCCTGCTCCTCGATCGTGAGCGTGCTGCCCGGGTTCTCCTCCTCGAACGTCTCCTTGAGGTAGTCCCGGGCGTCCTGCGGCGTGTCGGAGCCGACGAGCCAGACCCGGACCTCGCCGGGGCCGGTCTCCTCGGGGCTGCTCGCCGCGCCGCCCGCGTTACCGCACGCGCTGAGCGCGAGCGTCAGGGTGATCGCCGACGCCGCGGCGCCGACCAGACGGTTTCTGTTCACGTGTGTCTTCCTCCCGGGATACGACTGTGTGTCGCGGTGGTGCATGGTGAGTGAGGTCGCCTGCCGCCGACACGTGCGCAGTGATGCTCACGAGACCCCCAGCTGGGCGGAAAGCACGAGGACGGCGGCGCCCGCCAGCACGACGTCCTCGTCGAGTGCGGCCATCCGCAGCTGCAGGCCCGAGGTGATGGCCGGCATGGTCCGCTGTCGGATGGTGTCCAGCGCGGCCTCGCGCAGGGGCCCGTCGAGCAGGTCACGCGGACCGCTCAGGAGCACCTGGTTGAGGTTGAGCGCGCTGACGACCGGGGCGAGGGTCACGCCCAGCACCCGGCCGGCCGACGCCAGTGCGGCGTCGGAAGCTTCCTTGTCCCTGCCCTCGACCGCGCGCCGCAGCGCGGGGACGGACAGGACCGTCTCGAGGCAGCCGCGGCGTCCGCACGCGCACTGCTCGCCGTCGTCGACCACGGTGACGTGGCCGATCTCGCCCGCGGCGTCGCCCTGGCCGTGCACGCGCACGCCGTCGACGACGACGCCCGCGCCGACACCGGCGCCCACGGTGACCACGAGCATGCCCGAGCTGCCGCCGCCGTAGGTGAACTCGCCGAGGGCCGCCGTGTTGGCGTCGTTGGCGACGTGCACGGGCAGTCCGAGACGCTCGCCCAGGACCTCGGCGAGCGGCACGTCGTACCAGCCGCGGTTGGGCGCCTCGACCACGCGCCCGTCGAGGTCGATGATGCCGGGCGACCCGACGCCGACGCCGATCACCGGGTGCGTCGCCGCGGCGACGAGCCGCCGGACGAACCGGGTGAGCAGGTCGACCAGCTCGTCGCCCGTGCGTCCGTCGATGTCGAGCTGCCGGCGCACCACGATCTCGCCCGTGAGACTCAGCACCGCGCCGCGCATGCGGCCGTGCTCGGTGAGGTCGACCGCCACGATCTGGTAGGCGTCCGCGCGCAGCCCCACGAGGATCGCCGGCTTGCCGACGCGCTGGCCGGGCCGGGTGCCGAGCTCCTCGACGAGGCCCTCCGCGATGAGCACGGAGACCAGGTCGGAGATGGTGACGCGGGTGAGCGAGGTGGCTCGTGCGAGGTCGGCCCGGGAGGTGGGCCCCTCGTGGAAGAGGTGCTGCAGCACCAGGGACCGGTTGTGCGCCCTGGCGTGCTCGGGGAGCACCTTGGACGTCGCGCGCAGCCGTGCGCCGAGCCCTCGCCCGGTGCCGTTGCGTTCAGTCGCCGTCGCCATGTTTGTTAGTAGACCTCCTTAACAGAGTGGTGTCCATCACCCGGTGGGACCCGTAACAAGACTGTTACGTGGGTCACGCGTGGCCGGGCGGAGGCCCCACGCTGCCGTCGACTCCGGATTACTTCATGTACCTGACGAAATCAGCCTGCCGCACCACGGCGACGCGGGCACGGCGTGACCGCACCGTGATCAAGGACCTCGCAAACCCGCAGAAACACCGGGTCAGGAGGGTCGGAAGTTCACAAAGGGATCACAGTTACCGGGTGAGCCCGGTTTCAGCCCCTTGGCCCTCTTACGCTCGTCACCATGAAGCGCATCCGGTTCGCCACGGGGGCGGCGGGCCAGCCCGCAGGCCGACCTGTCCGCACCCTCCTGGCGACAGCGGCCACGGGTCTGCTCGTGGCCGCGCTCGCGGCCTGCTCGGGCGGGGGCGCAGGCGAGTCCGGGGGCTCCGCGGTCCAGGACGGCGCCGCACCGCGCAGCGAGGTCGTCTCCCCCGACGGCGCGCAGGACGTGACCGACGCCGCGGCGGGCGCCGTCGGGCTGGGCGAGCCGCGGCAGGAGGCCGTCGACCGCGAGCTCGTGACCACCGGCACCGCGACCCTCGCGGTGGACGACCCGTTCGACGCCGCCGAGGAGATCGCACGGCTGGTCGAGGACGCGGGCGGGCGCGTCGAGGCACGGGACGAGCGCGCCCCGACCGACGACGAGACCGGCAGCGCCTCGATGACGCTACGCATCCCGGCCGATCGCGTGTCCGCGACCCTCGACGCCCTGGACGCGCTCGGCGAGGTGCGCGACCGGCACGTCGAGACCGTCGACGTCACCGGCACAGCGCAGGACCTGGACGCGCGCATCCAGGCACTCCGCACGTCGACCGACCGGCTGCGCGAGCTCATGGCGGAGGCCGACCGCACGGCGGACCTCATCGAGATCGAGTCCGAGCTCTCGACGCGTCAGGCCGAGCTGGACTCGGCGGTCTCCGAGCGCAACCGTCTCTCCGACGAGGTCGCGATGTCCACGCTGCACGTCGAGATCGTCGCGGAGGGCACGCCCGCCGCGCAGGCGCGCCCCGACGGGTTCCTCGGCGGTCTGTCCGCCGGCTGGAGCGCACTCGTGAGCACCTTCAACGTCGTGGTGCTCATCCTCGGCGCGGTCATCCCGTGGCTCGCGCTGGGCGGGCTGGTGCTGCTGGTCGTGGTCGGGATCCGCCGTCAGGTCGCCCGGTCCCGCCGTCCGGGCGCGACGCCGCCCGTCGCCGAGCCGGAGCCCGCGGCGGCGGAGTGACCGCGGCGGGCCCCTGGACGCCTCGCGTCAGTCCGTCACGGCCAGCGCGTCGATCTCCACGAGCATCTCCTCGCGCGGCAGGCCCGTGAACACCGTGGTCCGGCTCGGCAGCACACCGCCAGGGCAGTGCCGGGTGACGAACTCGCCGTAGGCGTCGTTCATGGCGGCGAAGTCCTCGCGCCTCGTCAGGTAGACCCGCAGCATCACGACGTCGTCGAACGTCGCGCCGCCCGCCTCGACGATCGCCCGCACGTTCTCCAGCGTGCGCGTCGTCTGCGCGGCGACGTCGCCCGGGTGGAGGTACTCGCCCGTCGCCGGGTCGACGGGGCCCTGCCCGGACACCTGCACGAACGGCCCCTTGCGCACACCCTGGTGGAACGTGTGCGCGGGCGCGGGCGCGTCCGAGGTGGAGATGGCGGTCTTGGCGGTCATCGGTGCTCCTTGCTCGATCTGCGGTGCTCGGTGGGCCCGGCGGGCCGGGGTCAGAAGTCGAGGGCGACCTGCTCGACGACGTCGTCGCCGCGCGTGATCAGCGCGGTCCGGTACTTGTCGAGCGTGGTGCACGGGTGCGAGATGCCGAACCCGACGACGTCGCCGGGCTGCAGCGTGCCGTCGGCCTCGGGACCGAGCGCGAGGTACCCGTGCTGGTCGTTCAGCGCGGTGACCCGGACGCCCGCCAGGTCCCGCGCGGCGCCGAGCCGGCCGTCGGCGTCGGGCGTGCGGGCGACGAGCGGCGTCGGCAGGTCGATGTCGAAGGAGACGTCCCGCCGCCCCAGCGCGACGATCACCAGCCCGGGCTCGGGTGCCGACAGCACGGTCGCCCACACCCGGATCGCCGGGAGCAGCGCCTGCGCGCCCATCCGCGTCCACGGGTCGGCGTGCAGGTAGTGGCCGTGGTCGTGGGTCACGTAGGCGCCCGAGCGCAGCACGACCCGGGTCGGCACCGTGCTTCCGGCGGCGTCGCGCAGGGGCGCTCCCAGGTGCCGCGCCACGACGTCGGCGAACGCGCTGCCGCCCGCGCTGAGCACGAGCGGGCCGTCCACGAGGCCCGCGACGGCGAGGCCTGTCGCGCGCAGCTCGTCGCACCACCGGCCGACGTCGGTCAGCTCCTGCTCGCTCGTCCCGCTCGCGACGGGCCCCTCGTAGCCGGAGACACCGACCACGCGGAGTCCGGCGTCGCGCACGCGCCCGGCGAGCGCAACGACCTCGTCGCGCGTGCGCAGGCCCGTGCGACCGCCCGGGACACCCAGCTCGACGAGCACGCCGAGCCGCGCGACGACGGCGGCGTCTGCCCCGTCGAACCCGGCCGCGAGCAGGTCGAGGCCGCGCGCGGAGTCGACGTACACCCACGCCTCCTCCAGCTCGCCCGAGGCGTCCCCCGCGAGCGCCGACCGGAGCCAGGCGATGTCGCGGGGGTCGACGATCTCGTTCGCGAGGAAGGCGCGCCGCACGCCCCAGTCGACCACCCGGCGCAGCTGGCCCGGCGTCGCGACGGTCGCGCCCCAGACCCCGACGGCGGACTGCCGCTCCCAGACGCGGCGGGACATGTGCGTCTTCACGTGCGGGGCGTGGTCGACGCCCGCTGCCGCGAAGGCGCCCGCGACGGTGGTGATGTTGTGCTCGAGGGCCGCCTCGTCGAGGGTCAGCAGCGGCCAGAGGAACGAGGGGTCGTCGATGCGCAGCACGGGCCCATCCTGCCCTCTCACCCGGTCTGCCCGCGAACCCCCGTCGTGTCCCCCGTCGTGCGCTGTGGCAGGTTCTCGACGCCGCCGTCCTCGCGCCAGCCGCCCATGCCCGCCCAGCCGCCCGCCGCGGTCTCGGCGGCCAGGTCACGCGGGTAGCCCTGGACACCGGGCCGGGTCTGCCAGGGGTGGGGGCCGCCGGCCGGACGGTACTCGACGCCGTACGCGTCGAGCCGCGGCAGGTGGTCGCACCGGAGCCGCTCGAGGAACTCCGCCGAGGCGGGCGTGCCGGGCGACCGGTCGGCCGCGGGCGACCAGGCGACCTCGGCGAAGGCCGCGAGCCGGGGGAAGGTGGCGTAGTCGACGCGCCGGGCGCTGTCCAGGTGCTCGGTCCACACCTGCGCCTGCACCCCGAGCAGCCGTCCGGGGTGCCCGGCGGCCGGGGGCGGGGACCCCGCGCCCAGCGCGGCCGGGAAGGGGTCGAACGCGTAGACGTCCTCGACCGTGCGCAGGAAGCCGACCGGGATCGGCTCCGCGGGGTGGTCGCCCGCGCGGTGGTCGAGGTAGACGGCCTGCTCGGGCGCCATGACGACGTCGTACCCCGCCGCGAGGGCCGCGGCGCCCTGCGCGTGGCCGCGCCAGGACGTCACGACGACGTCGCGGGGCAGGAGGGGCGAGACGGCCTCGTCCCAGACGACGGCGCGGCGGCCGGCGTCGGAGACGTGCCGCGCGAGCCGGGAAACGAACCAGCCGTGGAGCAGGCCGACGTCGGGCGTACCGTCCGCGCCGAGCAGGCCGAGCGCGCGGGCCCGCTCGACGATCTGCGGCGACTCGCGCCACAGGGTGGTCGGCACCTCGTCGCCGCCGAGGCCGATCCACGGTGTGTCGAAGACGTCGAGCACCTCGTCGAGCACGTGCCGGAAGAAGGCGAGCGAGCCCTCGGACGGGTCGAGCACGTCCTCGCTGATGCCCCAGGTGGTGCGGACCTCCTGGCGCATCTTGCGGGTGCCGAGCTCCGGGTAGGCGGCGACGGCGGCCTCGACGTGGCCGGGCACGTCGATCTCGGGCACGACGGTGACGCCACGGTCGCGCGCGTAGGCGACGATCTCACGCAAGTCGTCCTGCGTGTAGAACCCGCCGTGCGGGCGGCCGTCGCGGGTGCCGGTCCGCCAGGTGCCGACCGTCGACTCGCGGCGCCACGCCCCCGTGCGGGTCAGCTCCGGGTAGCGGTGGACCTCGACGCGCCAGCCCTGGTCGTCGGTGAGGTGGAGCTGGAGCACGTTGAGCCGGTGGGCGGCCGCGAGGTCGACGAACCGCAGCACGTCGTGCTTGGGCAGGAAGTGCCGCGCGACGTCGAGCAGCACGCCGCGCCACGCGAACCGCGGGTGGTCGTCGACGCGGACGGACGGCAGGACCAGCGCACAGGCGCCCCCGGCGTAGGCGGCGGGCGCCCGGCGGTAGGCGTCGGGGCCGGCGAGCTGGCGGAGGGTCTGCACGGCGGCGTGCGCCCCGGCGAGGTCGGCCGCCTCGACCCGGACGGTGGCGTCGCCCGCGCCCACCTCGAGGCGGTAGGCGCCGGCGGGCAGGTCGCCCGCCCGCTCGACGACGACGTCGGCCGCCGCGTCGGTCACGGGCACCAGGTCGATCCCGTACGCCTCCTCGGTGACCCGCCGCCACCAGCGGACGGCCGGACGCAGGGCGGGGTCGGAGCGCACCGTCGCGCCGTCGGCGAGCCGCACGGGGACGCCGTCGGCCCGCGTCGTCGCGGGTGCGGGGACGAGCCCGGGGCGGTGGGGGTGACGCACGGCTGCCACACTAGCGTGGCGTCGGTCGCCGGTGTGCGGCGGGCCGTGGAGGGGTGCGGGAACGACGATGCGCCGTGACCCCGAGGGGCCACGGCGCATCGTGGAGGGTGGAGCTGCCGGGAATCGAACCCGGGTCCGGTGTCGGTTTTCGAGGGCTTCTCCGGGCGCAGTCTGCTATGGATTTTCTCGGCCCCCGCGCTCGCGCAGACACGTTCGCGGACAGGCCCAGTCACCTGAGAGTCCCCGCAGCCCCGATGACGAGGGCTACGAGCAGTGGCTTCCTAGATGACGCGGGTGACCGGAGCGGAAGCAGACTCCGGGCCCACGGACTTCGGGCTCGCTCAGGCGGCGAGGGCGAAGTCGTTGCGCGAGTTATCGGCAACTATTGGTTGACAGGCATCGTTAACGAGATAAGCCTGCATCCTCGGCCCGCTTCACCTCGAAGCACGACCACCGTCGAAACCGATCAGCCCCTATGGTGTTGTCAATCAGCGCCCGTCCGGGCCGTCGGCCCGGGCGAACATCTCCAGTCTAGGGGATCAACGCCCAGGCCCCGCACGTTATTTCCGCGATACGGGCCCTCAGCTCAGCATCTCCTTGTGCCGCATCGCGCGCTGCGCCTCGCGGATGTCCTGCTTCTCGCGCAGCGACTGCCGCTTGTCGTACTCCTTCTTGCCTCGCGCGAGCGCGATCTCGACCTTGGCGCGACCGTCGAGGAAGTACAGCCGCAGCGGCACGAGCGTGTGCCCCTTCTCGCGCGCCTTCGACTCCAGCCGCTCGATCTCGTGGCGGTGCAGCAACAGCTTGCGCTTGCGGCGGGGCGCGTGGTTGTTCCACGTGCCCTGGAAGTAGGCGGGGATGTGCACGTTCTCGAGCCACGCCTCGCCGCGGTCGATGGCCGCGTACCCGTCCGTGAGCGACGCGCGGCCCATGCGCAGGGCCTTGACCTCCGTGCCCGTGAGCACGATCCCGGCCTCGAAGACGTCCTCGATCACGTAGTCGTGGCGGGCCTTCTTGTTGTTCGCCACGACCTGGCGCGGATCGTCCACCTTCTTCTTGGCCATGGTCTCCCTCCCAGGCTCGTTCGCTCGTCCGCCCGGTCCGGGGCGCGACCTTCCATCTTACGCGTCACGCACGCGCGGACCAGGCTTTATGCGGCGGGCGAAGGCCGGTGTACGCGGCCCGGGTCAGAGCCAGGTCATCGGGTCGACCGTCGACCCGTTGACGTACACCTCGAAGTGCAGGTGGCAGGCCGTGGACGTGCCCGTGGTGCCCGAGTAGCCGATCACCTGGCCGCGGGAGACCCGCTGCCCGGACGACACCGCGAACGACGTGAGGTGGTTCGCGCTGGTCATCACGCTCGTGCCGCGTGCCGTGTACCCGTGGTCGATGAGCACCTGGTTGCCCAGCCCGGCGAGCGTGCGCGCGTACAGCACCGTGCCGTCGGCCGCCGCGAGGATCGGCGTGCCGCAGTAGGCCCGGAAGTCCGTCCCCGCGTGCAGACGCGAGTAGTTGAGCACCGGGTGGAACCGCATGCCGTACGACGAGGTGACGTACGGGTTCGCCGTCGGGTAGCTGAGGAACGAGAGCGTGCCGCCGGACGAGCCGCCCGACGAGCCGCCGGAGCCGCCCGACCCGCCGGAGGAGCCGCCGCCCGACGCCGCCTCGCGCTCCGCCTGCTCGCGGGCCAGACGCTCGTCGCGCTCCTTCTGCTCGCGGATGATGCTCTTGAGGTCGGACTCGATCGAGCTCAGCTCCTGCTCGGTGTCGCGGATGCCTTCCAGCGCCACGTCCTTGCGCCGCTCGATGCGCCGGGTGAGCCGCTCCTGCTCCTCGATGAGGCGCTCGATCTCCGCCTTGCGCTCGACGGCGGCCTGCTTGGCCTGCTCCTTGGAGCGCACGTTCTCGTCGGCGAGCCGCTTGAGCTCGGCGACGGCCTCGCGGATCGCCGTGAGCCGCGCCTCGAGGTTGCGTGCCGTGGCCTCGGCGTCCTGCAGCTCGGCGAGCGTGCGCGCCCGGATCCGGGCGGCCGACGACGAGACGGAGTACCCGTCGATGAACTCCTCGGTGCTCTCGGCGCCCGTGACCAGGCCGATCGTCGAGCCGGTGCCCGCGCCGCGCAGCTCCTCACGCGCCATCTGCGCGATGTCCTCGCGCGCGCCGTCGACCTTGCCCGCGCCGTCGGCGAGCTGCCGGCTGACCGTCGCCTCCTCGACCTGAGCGTCCGCGAGCCGCTGGGCGAGGATCGCCGCCTCGCGCTCGGCCCGCTCCAGGTCGGCCTCGGCGACGGCGAGCTCCGCCTCCGCGACCGGCAGCCTGCCCTCGACCCGGTCGAGCTCGAGGACGGCGTCTGCGAGCTGCGCGTCCGTGTGCTCGAGCTCGGCCTCGAGGTTCTCGCGCTCACGCTCCTTGGCGGCCTGGGCGCGCTCGGCGGCGGCGCGCTTGTCGTCGAGGTCGTCCGCGTGCACGGCGGCCGAGCCGCTCACGAGGAGCACGACGGCGAGGGCGGCGGCCAGGGGCCCGCGCGTCCAGGACAGGGCGCTGCGCGCGGCAGTGGTTCGCTCGGCAGTCATCAGATCCTCGTGTAGCGGTTGAGGGTGAAGAAGGACGACAGCGCGGCCAGCGCGACGGCGACGACCACGAGCAGGGGGGCGATGCGCAGCACATCGACCTCGGACACGTACGCGACCCAGTCGACGGACCGTTCGAGCCAGTCCGTGACCATGAACCGCACGGCGAGCCACAGCCCGCCGCCGGCCAGCAGGGAGCCGAGCACGGCGGCCAGGGCGCCCTCGAGCAGGAACGGGAGCTGGATGAACAGGTTCGAGGCGCCGACCAGTCGCATGATCTCGGTCTCCTTGCGGCGCGAGACCGCGCTGAGCCGGATCGTCGTCGTGATGAGCAGGACGGCCGCGAGGAGCATGACGCCCGCCAGGCCCGCCGCGAGCAGCGTCGCCACGTTCAGCGTGCGGAACAGCGGCTCGAAGACGGCCCGCTGGTCCTCGACGATCTCGACGCCGTCGCGCCCCGACAGCACGTCGCTCACGACCGCCACCTGCTCGGCGTCGGTCAGCTTGAGCCGGAGCGAGGCCTGCATGTCCGCCTCGGTGAGCTGCGTGCCCTGGTAGCCGTCCGGGTAGCGCTCCTCGAACGCCTCGAACGCCTGCGCCTTCGACTCGAACCACACCGTGCTGACCTCGCCGGACAGCTCCGTGCGGATCACCTCGCGCAGGGCCTCCACCTGCTGGTCGGTGGCCTCGCCGCCCGCGCAGGACGGCGCGGCCGACTTGCCCTGCGGGCACAGGAAGACCGACACCTCGACCTTGTCGTACCAGTCGTCCTTGAGCTTGCCGATCTGGGCCTGGAGCAGCGCTCCCGCGCCGACGAACGTCAGCGACACGAACGTCACCAGGACGACGGCGACGACCATCGTGGTGTTGCGGCGCAGCCCGGAGAAGACCTCGCCGAGGACGAACTGGAAGCGCACGTCAGGACCCCCGCACCGTCGGGGCGGCGGGCAGGCGTGTGCCCGTGCCGGGCGCGTCGAGCACGGGTGACGACCCGACGTCCGGCAGGATCGCCTCGCGCTCCCCGTAGCCGCCGCTCGCCTCGTCGCGCACGACGACGCCGTCCGACAGCTCGACGACACGGCGGCGCATCTCGTTGACGATCTCGTCGTCGTGCGTCGCCATGACGACCGTGGTGCCGGTCCGGTTGATGCGGTCGAGCAGGCGCATGATGCCGAGCGAGGTGGTCGGGTCGAGGTTGCCGGTGGGCTCGTCGGCGAGCAGGATCTGCGGGCGGTTCACGATGGCGCGCGCGATGGCGGCCCGCTGCTGCTCGCCGCCCGACAGCTCCGTGGGCATGCGCTTCTCCTTGCCCGCGAGGCCGACCATGTCGAGCACCTCGGGCACGGTGTCCCGGATGACGTGGCGCGGCTTGCCGATCACCTGGAGGGCGAACGCGACGTTCTCGTGGACGGTCTTGTTCTGCAGCAGGCGGAAGTCCTGGAACACGACGCCGAGCTGGCGGCGCAGCGTGGGCACGCGCCACCCCGAGAGGTTCGCGACGTCCCTGCCCGCCACGTACACGCGGCCGCGTGTGGGGCGCTGCTCGCGCAGCACCAGCGAGAGGAAGGTCGACTTCCCCGAGCCCGAGGCCCCCACGAGGAACACGAACTCGCCACGCTCGACGTCCACGGAGACCTGGTCGAGGGCGGGCCGTGCGCCGCGCGCGTAGACCTTCGACACGTTCTCGAACCTGATCACGTGGCCGACACTAGGGGCGAGATCGGGTGGCGTGTCGGGCAGACACGCCGAGGAACATCACCCGGTGCGCAGCATGCCGGCCCGGAGATCCGCCGATTTCTGCGCCAATCGGGTCAAACCGACCTCCGGCTTACTTGCTCCCGCCACCCCGGCGCCAGCGGATGCCCGCCTCGATGAAGTCGTCGATGGCGCCGTCGAACACGGCCTGCGGGTTGCCCGACTCGTGCTCGGTGCGCAGGTCCTTGACCATCTGGTACGGCTGGAGCACGTACGAGCGCATCTGGTCGCCCCAGCTCGCCTTGATGTCGCCCGCCATCTCCTTCTTCTTCGCGGCCTCCTCCGCCTGACGCAGCAGGAGCAGGCGCGACTGGAGCACGCGGTAGGCGGCGGCGCGGTTCTGGATCTGCGACTTCTCGTTCTGCATCGACACGACCACGCCCGTGGGGATGTGCGTCATGCGGACCGCGGAGTCGGTCGTGTTCACGGACTGCCCGCCCGGGCCGGACGAGCGGTACACGTCGATCTTCAGCTCGGAGTCCGGGATGTCGATGTGGTCCGTCTGCTCGATGAGCGGGATCACCTCGACCGCGGCGAACGACGTCTGCCTGCGACCCTGGTTGTCGAACGGCGAGATGCGCACGAGGCGGTGCGTGCCCGCCTCGACCGACAGGGTCCCGAACGCGTACGGGGCGTTGACCTCGAACGTCGCGGACTTGAGCCCGGCCTCCTCGGCGTAGGACGTGTCGCCGACCTTGGTCGGGTAGCCGTGCCGCTCGGCCCAGCGCAGGTACATGCGCATGAGCATCTCGGCGAAGTCCGCGGCGTCGACGCCGCCCGCCCCCGCGCGGATCGTGACGACGGCCTCGCGCGCGTCGTACTCGCCGTTGAGGAGGGTGCGGACCTCGAGGGCGTCGAGGTCCTTGCGGATCTTGGCGACCTCCTCCTCGGCCTCGGTGAGCGAGTCGGCGTCGTCCATCTCGTGGCCGAGCTCGACGAGCGTCTCGACGTCGTCGATGCGCGCGGCGAGCTTCTCGACGCGGCTCAGCTCGGCCTGGGCGGCGGACAGCGCGGACGTGACCTTCTGGCCCTGCTCGGGGTCGTCCCACAGGTCAGGCGCGGACGCCTGCTCCGACAGCTCGGCGATCTTCGCCTCGAGCGCGGTGGGGTCGCTCACGGCCTCGATGGACTCGAGGGTGGCGCGGAGCGCCTTGATCTCTGCGGGGAAGTCGTTGGTTGCCACGATGTTCAAGGTTACCCGCGCGACCCGGTGCCCGGCGCCGCAGGCACTGCCCCCGGCCCGCACCGGGGCACGAGTGCAGTGTTCGTCGCGGCGCGGGGCCGCCGACCCGGTCGAAGCTCTGCAGTCGACGCGGGGTCAGGATTCGGCGGGGAGGGTGCGGCCGAACATCTGGGCCGTCGCGCGGGCGCTCGGCGTACCGGCGTCGGGGTCGGCGCCGTGGTCGAGGAGCGCGCGGACCACGTCGGTGGAGTCCTTGAACACCGCCCCCGCGAGCGGGGACTGGTTGCGGGCGTTGAGCCGGTTGACATCGGCCCCCCGCTCGGCGAGACCCGCCGTCAGGTCCGCGTGGCCGTGGTAGGCGGCGAGCATGAGCAGGGTGTTGCCCGCGTCGTCGGCCGTGTCGACGGGCAGCCCCGCGTCGACGAGGTCCAGCAGCACGTCGGCGCCCTGCCGGGCCAGGTCGAGGATCTGCCCGGGCTCGAGCCGCACGCCGTCCTGGTCGCCGGAGGCCTGCTGATCGGTGCTGTCGCTCATGGTCCCAACCTATGTCCTGCGAGCATCCGCCGGCTCACCACGCGCGCGCCGTCGCGGCCACCGTGAGGGGCACGCCCCCGCCGAACGCGTCCGTGAACCAGCGCAGCAGCGGTGGGCGGGAGACCCCGGTCAGGACCACGCGTGCGGAGCGGCCGTCCGGCGACGACGCCTCGACCACCGCCACGGGCAGGCCCGGCGGGTGCTCGGCGAGGTGGTGCTCGACGGCGGCGCGCACCGCGGCGTCCGACAGGATCAGCGGGGCGTCCTGCGCGGGCGCACCGGTACCGGCGTAGAAGGCCTCGGGCGAGATCGCGTCGGCGGCGTCGGCCGCGGCGAGGTCGGCGACGTCGTGCAGGGCCTTGCGGTCGAGGTGCACGGCGCCGGCCGAGGCGACCACCCCGACGAGGGCCAGCGCGAAGGCGACGAACGCCGCGGTCAGGAGGAGGATCCGCCCGCTCTCCGGCACCTCGGTGGGCTCGGTGGTGGACACGCTCCCAGTCTCGCGTCGCGCGGGCCGGGGCGCGCGGTCAGGAGCCGCCCTGTGGAAAGTTCGGTAGAAAACGTTTAGCGAAACCTCTTGACACGGTACGCCCGGGTTAGAAATCCTTTTCGACGCACGACGGACCAACGACGGCACGTCACCGAGAGGATCAACGATGACCCGAGCTCGCACGTCACCGCACCGCAGGCGCCGCCTCATCTCGATCGGCACCGCAGCGGCGGTGCTCCTCACCTCAGCGATCACCACAGGGATCGCGGCCACCTCCGCCCAGGCCGCCGGCAGCACGCTGCAGGCCGCCGCGGCGGAGTCCGGCCGCTACTTCGGGGTCGCCATCGCCGGGCACAAGCTCTCCGACTCGCAGTACACGACCATCGCGAACCGCGAGTTCAACATGGTCACGGCCGAGAACGAGATGAAGCTCGACGCGACAGAGCCCAACCAGAACCAGTTCAACTTCTCCGCCGGCGACCAGATCGTCAACTGGGCTCTCCAGAACGGCAAGCAGGTGCGCGGTCACACGCTGGCCTGGCACTCGCAGCAGCCGGGGTGGATGCAGAACATGGAGGGCAGCTCCCTGCGCAACGCCATGCTCAACCACGTCACCCAGGTGGCCACCCACTACCGGGGCAAGATCCACTCCTGGGACGTGGTGAACGAGGCCTTCGAGGACGGGTCGTCGGGCGCCCGGCGCAACTCGAACCTGCAGCGCACGGGCAACGACTGGATCGAGGCGGCGTTCCGCGCGGCCCGCCAGGCCGACCCCGGCGCCAAGCTCTGCTACAACGACTACAACACCGACAACTGGAGCCACGCCAAGACGCAGGCCGTGTACAACATGGTGCGCGACTTCAAGTCCCGCGGCGTGCCGATCGACTGCGTCGGCTTCCAGGCACACTTCAACAGCGGCAACCCGGTGCCGAACAACTACCACGAGACGCTGGGCAACTTCGCCGCCCTCGGCGTGGACGTGCAGATCACCGAGCTCGACATCGCCGGCTCGGGCACCTCGCAGGCCGAGCAGTACCGCGGCATCATGCAGGCGTGCCTCGCCGTCGAGCGCTGCACCGGCATCAGCGTGTGGGGCGTGCGGGACAGCGACTCGTGGCGTGCCAGCGACACCCCGCTGCTGTTCGACGGCAACGGGAACAAGAAGCTCGCGTACAGCTACGCCCTCGACGCCCTGAACGCCGGCGGCACCGGCGACGGTGACGGCGGCGACCCGGGCACCGGCGACTGCACCGTCGTCGTGACCCGGGCCGAGGAGTGGAACGACCGGTTCAACGTGACCTTCCGGGTCACGGACACGTCGTCGTGGCGGGTCGCGATCAGGCTGCAGGGCGGGCAGAGCCTGCAGAACTCGTGGAACGCCACCGTCTCGGGGACGTCCGGGACGCTGACGGCGACACCGAACGGCAACGGCAACTCGTTCGGCATCACCCTCTACAAGAACGGCAGCACAGGGACGCCGAGCGCCACCTGCTCGACGACCTGATCCGACCGACCCCCTGAGCGCCGGACGCCCGCCCTCCTCCCCCGTCGTGCACGGGCGGGCGTCCGGCGCTCACGGGCGCGTCGGCGCGTACTCGTCGACCACGGCCGTGCGGCGCGCCTCCACCGGCACCGACAGCGGCACCCAGGCGCGCAGCGCCTCGGGCACCAGCGGCAGCGGCACCTCCACGCGGACGACGGCCCCCACCGTCCCGCCCGGCGTCAGGCACGGCGTGTCCGAGCACGCGAGGGACAGCACGCCGGCATCGCGCGCGAAGCCCTGGTCACCCAGGGCGACGCCCACGGCGGCGCCCGCTCGCGCGGCACCGAGCGCCGACGAGTCGGCCGTGACCACGGCGCGCACCGCGTCCCGCGCAGCGCCCTCCGCGGCGAACGCCCCGGCCTGCACGCGGCCGACCGTCACCACGAGGTAGACCAGCGGCACCAGCAGGATCAGCGCGACGCCGAGGAACTCGACCATCGCCGACCCGTTCTCGCCCTCGGACCTCCGCCGGCCCCGGCTCACGGCTCCTCCAGCAGCGCGTGCCCGCGCACCGTCAGCACCCCGCCCGGGCCGAGCAGCCCGACGACCGGCAGCGGCGCGCGCACCGTGACCTCCGCGACCGGCACACCGTCGAGCGTGGTGCCGCCCGCTGTCACGTCGCGGGCGTACGCCCCGGTCAGCGCGGCGGTGAGCAGATCCCGGGTCCGTGCGGCGCCGTCCGCGGGCCCCCGGTCGGCGCGGGCCGCGACACGGGCCCCCTCGGCCGCCGCGTCGATCGCGAGCGACCGCACGTGCAGCGCGAGAGCCACCTGCACGACGCCGAGGAGCAGCACGAGGACCAGCACCGACACGAGGACGAACTCGACGACGGCGGACCCGTCGTCCGCGCGTGGCGGCCGGGTGCTCACCCGTGGCTCACCCCTGGCCCGTGACGCTGCTGATCGCCTGCCGGAAGGCGTCCTCGAGCAGCGGACCCGCGACGGCCCAGAGCGCGACCACCAGGCCCGCCGTCATGAGGGTGACGAGCACCCAGCCGGGCACGTCGCCGCGCTCGCGGCCGGACCGGTGGTCGGTGGTGGCGTGGGGCATGGTGGTTCCTTTCGTCGGCCCGGCCGGGCCGGGTCAGAGTCCGATCCGGAGGGCGGAGAGGCTGGGGAACACGGCGAAGACGACCGTCACCGGGAGACAGAGGAACACCACCGGGACCATCATCAGGACCTCCTTGCGACCGCCCGCCTCGAGCAGCGCGCGCCGACCGGCCTCGCGGACGTCGCCCGCCTGGGCGCGCAGCACGCCGGCCAGCGGCGTCCCCCGCTCCAGCGCGACCACGATGCTCTCGGCGAACCGCGTGAGCGGCGGGAGGCCGGTGCGGTCGGCGAGCGCGGTGAGCGCGGCGGGCACGGAGGCGCCGGCGCGGACCTCCGCGAC
>NZ_JABEMG010000069.1 GCF_013004695.1 Promicromonospora citrea | reverse complement strand
GTGAGCACGGCCGGCGGCGGGGTGTCGTCAGCGGTCTCCGCGACCGCCGGTGCCGTCGCCTCGGCCGCTGCCGCCGCCACCGGGGGCAGCGTGGCCGCGGGCGCCATCGCCGTCGCCGCGGTGGGCGTGGTCGCGGCGCTGCAGCTCACGTCGCCGATCGAGGCCGCACCGGTGTCCGTCGCCGACGCCGTCGTCGCCACGCAGGACGGCCGGGAGGAGTCCGGCGCCGAGACCGTCGACGACAGCCCGGCGCTGCCCACCGACGTCGACGCCGACGGGTCGACGACCACCACCGTGCCGTACCTCGTGCTCGGCTACGCCGACGCCGACCAGCCGCTGCAGCCGCGGCAGACGCAGGACCTGTCCTTCGTGCTCGAGAACACCGGCGAGGTCCCGGCCACGGGCACGCAGCTCGAGATCACCCTGCCGGAGGGAATGAGCGTCGCGCGGCCCTCCGGCCCGTTCGGCGCGGGCGTCGGCGGCCGGCTCGTGGCCGCCTCCGCCACGGAGCCCGTCGACACCGCGAGCACGCCGCCCGTCCCGACCACGTCGCCGACGGGCGCCGCCTCGACCACGACCCCCGGCACCGCGGAGGGGACCGTCGAGGCAGGGGAGCCCGCGGGCGAGGGCGAGACCCAGGCCATGCCCGACACCCCGCCGGCGACCCCGGACACCGTCGGGCTCACGAGCACGACCGGGCCCGCGGCCTGCACGCGGACCGAGCAGGAGGCGATCCTGCACTGCGCGCTCGGTGAGATCGCGCCGGGCGAGGTGGTCCGGGTCGTGGTGCCCGTGCGGGCCACCGCCGGCGGCGACTACCCCGTGGGCGCCGAGGTGTGGGCCGACGGCATGGAGCCGACGGAGCTCGACCTCCCCGGCCGCACCGTCGCGCCGTTCGGTCCCGAGCTGACCGCGGCGACGGAGGGCGTGTCGCTCGCGAGCCCCGGCACCGCCATGCTGCCCGTCCGCCTGACCAGCACGGGCGACCGCGGCGTGGCGGCAGG
Organism: Promicromonospora citrea; assembly: GCF_013004695.1. Lineage (GTDB taxonomy): Bacteria > Actinomycetota > Actinomycetes > Actinomycetales > Cellulomonadaceae > Promicromonospora > Promicromonospora citrea. The sequence continues at coordinate 24,446 of NZ_JABEMG010000069.1, read as the reverse complement.
GGCCTGGGCCGTCGAGGTCGCGCTGCCCGCCGGCGTGCGGCCCGCCTCGGCCCAGCCCGAGCTGAGCTGCACCGCGGCCGACGGGCCGAACGCCTGGCGCTGCGCGCCCGCGGCGGGCACGGCGGCAGCAGCGGTCGAGCTGTCGCCGGGCGGCGTCGTCGACACGGCGCTGACGATCGCGGCGGTCGGCGAGTCCTCGGCGACCTGGTCCGAGCTCGGCGCCGCGACCGTCCGGCCCGTCGTCGAGGGCAACGCCCATTCCGCGTCGGCCACGCTCGCCCTCACGTCGGCGTGGGCCGACGCAGCGACGGGCGCGGGCCAGGCGAGCGCCGTCTGCCTCGACTCCGGGCCGGCCGGCACGGCGAAGGCCGCCGTGGCGGGCACCTACACGAACACGACCGAGCGCACCGTGCGCGTCGCGATGGAGGCGGCCGGGCAGCAGTCGGCGTTCTCCGACAAGCTCGCGCCGGGCTCCTCCGTGCAGCTCGTGGTGCCGGACGGCCTGCGCGTGCCGGCGGGACAGGCGTCCTACGTGCTGTCGACGGAGGTCGACGGCAGCCCGTTCACCACGCGCGTGGGCGCGGGCGAGCACGCGGCGAAGGACTGCTACGTGCCGCGGTGGGAGACCGAGACCAGCGTGCGGACCCTCAACCACGGCGGCTCCGTCGCCGTCGAGGGCACGCTCACCAACCGCACCGCCGAGACGATGAGCGTCGTCCTGCGGGTGCCGGTCGGCGACACGGTGCTGGAGTCGGACGTCCGGCGCGTCGCGGCGGGTGGCACGGCGACGCTGACCGTGAACACGGACCGGCGCGAGCTCGCCGGCGGGGAGGCCACGTTCCGCCTCTCGCGCGAGGGCGTCGACGAGGACGGCGACCTGCCCGCCGGGCCCGTGACCCCGAGGAAGCACCCGACGAAGTCCTTCGACTCCGCTCGGATCGCCCCGGTCATGCTGGCCGCGAGCGCGGTCGCCGCGGGCGAGTGCCAGTTCGACCCGGCGCGCGACGCCTCGGTGAAGACGTTCACGGTCGGCGTGAGCAACAAGGAGTCGACGCTGCCCGTGACGTTCCACGTCGGCGACGTCACGAAGACGGTGCCCGCCGGTGAGACGGCGACGATCGAGTACACCGTCGTCTGGGGCACCGGGACGGTCGACCTGCGCGCGGCCGGGCAGACGCTCGGGACGCTCGAGGTCGCGTTCGACTCGTGCGCCGAGCTGACCTGGTCGGCGACCGACGTCGGCGTCGCGGTCGCCACCGAGTGCGTCGACCGCACGGTCCGGATCACCGCCGCGGTGGAGAACCGCACGGGCCGCGACTGGACGGGTCTGCTGACGCGCGAGGCGACCGGCGAGTCCAGCCCGGAGACGCAGGTCCCCGCCGGCGCGACGACGGCGCTCGAGATCGTCCGGCAGGTGCCGATGGGCAACGGTGGCTACGTGACCCTGCGCCTGACGCGCGAGCTCGAGGGCGAGAAGCGTCACGTGGAGCAGACCTTCTGGGCCAAGGGCGCCGCGTGCCTCGGCAACGAGGGCGGCGACATCTGCCGCCCGGCCCCCACGCCGGACCAGAGCGCCCCGCCGTCGGCGTCGCCCGCGCCCGCATCGATGCGTTCGGGTCGCTCGTGGCCCTGGGGCGGGTTCTGCGACTGAGCCGGGCCCGGAGGCCCGGCCCGGCGGATCAGACGATGCCGTAGAGCCGGTCGCCCGCGTCGCCCAGCCCGGGCACGATGTAGGCCTTCTCGTTGAGCCGCTCGTCCACGGCCGCGACGACCACGGTGAGGTTCGCGCGGTCGCCCACGTGCTCCTCGAGCAGCGTGATGCCCTCGGGCGCCGCGAGCAGGCAGACCGCCGTCACCTCGCGCGCCCCCCGCTCGAGCACGTAGTCGATCGCCGCGACCAGCGTGCCGCCGGTGGCGAGCATCGGGTCGATGAGGAACACGTGCCGGCCGGTGAGGTCGTCGGGCAGGCGGTTGGCGTAGGTGACGGCCTTGAACGTCTCCTCGTCGCGCACGAGGCCGAGGAACCCGACCTCGGCCGTCGGCAGCAGGCGGCTCATGCCGTCGAGCATGCCGAGGCCCGCACGCAGGATCGGCACGACGAGCGGCGGCGGCGAGGCGAGCCGCGTGCCCGTCATGGTGGTGATCGGCGTCCTCACCTCGTGCGGCTCCGTGGCGATCTCGCGCGTGGCCTCGTAGGCCAGGAGCGTCACGAGCTCGTCCACGAGCAGGCGGAATGTGGGCGAGGCCGTGGTCTCGTCCCGCAGGACGGTCAGCTTGTGGGCGACCAGCGGATGATCGACGACGTGGAGGCGCATGGGGCCAACGCTACCGGCCGACCACGCGCGGGCACGGCCAGAAACCCCGGAACGTAGCGAGTCCCACACGCCCCGGGTCACTAGGGTGGCCTGTGTGCCGGACACCGCAGCGATGAGCGTCGTCGGACGCCGTGCCTACTGGGAGCGCTGGATGGGCGCGGCGCTCGACGAGGCGCGCCGTGCGCTCGACACCGGGGACGTGCCCGTGGGCGCCGTGGTGCTCGACGAGGCGGGAGGCGTCGTCGGCCTCGGGCACAACGAGCGGGAGGCGACGGGGGACCCGACCGCGCACGCCGAGGTGCTCGCGATGCGCGCGGCGGCGGCCGCGCGCGGCACGTGGCGGCTGTCCGGCTGCACGCTCGTGGTGACCCTCGAACCGTGCCCCATGTGCGCGGGTGCGCTCGTGCAGGCCCGGGTCGGCCGCCTCGTGCTGGGAGCCTGGGACCCGAAGGCCGGTGCGACCGGATCCGTGTGGGACCTCGTGCGTGACCAGCGGGCGCTGCACGAGGTCGAGGTGCTCGGGGGAGTGCGCGAGGACGAGTGCGGGGCGCTCCTGCGTGCCTTCTTCGAGGCGCGGCGCGGCTGAGCGGTCAGACGTCCGGGAGGGCCGTGCGCAGACCGTCCAGCTCGGTGCGCAGCCGCAGGAGGTACAGCCGCTCGTTCGCGATGCTCGACAGGTTCGTGCGCAGGTCGTCGTCGTGCTGGTACTTGAGGAGGATCAGCTCGAGCTCGGTGAGGTCGCGGCGCCAGTTGTAGCCCTGGACCCGCTCGCGCCAGCGGTGCAGCTTCTCGACGACGGCGCGGTCCGGCGGGCGGGACAGCACGCCGGAGGCGAGCGCGGCGTCGACGGCGGACGACGCCAGGCGTGGACTCACCGCCAGGGCCTGCTCGCCGCCGGTCCGCAGCCCGGAGAGCCGCCGTTCGACGATCGCTCGGTTCTGCCGCAGCTCGAAGCCCACCGACGCCACGACCTCGGCACGGCGCTCGGTCTCGGCGTTCTGCCGCTCGACCACGAGGCCCGTCACACCGGCCAGCAGGGTCAGGGAGTTGACCCACGGCTCCCACTCCGGCCCGATCCCCAGGATCCACAGGATGCCCAGCACGAAGGCGACGCCGAGCAGCGCGTACGTCGCGACGGCGACCGCGACCCGCCGCCGCCGCGCCCACCGCCGGCTCGACCACACCGCCGCGACCCGCCGCCGCGCCCACCGCCGGCTCGACCACACCGCCGCGGCCCGGCGCCGCAGAGCCGGCAGGTGCCGCCGGGTCACTTCCACACGTCGAACGCCGGCAGCGTCGTCGGTGCCGACTCGTCGTGGGCCACGAGCCGCAGCTCGAGGCCGAACGGGCTGGGTCGCTGCGTGTGCCGGAACCGTTCGCGCTGCACGTGCGTGGTGCGCAGCCCCGCCTCCGTGACGAGCCGGTCGATGCGCTCCGTCGTGTACTTGCGGGTCGTGTACAGCCGGATCGTGTCGTCGGGCGGCAGGTGGATCGGCCGGCTGCCGGGGATGAGCATCCGGAGCTCCTCGCCGCTCGCGTTCTGCCAGAACACCTTGAGCAGGATGCTCTCGTCCCGCACCGCCCCGGCGAACCGGATCTGGTCGAGGTCGATCCGCAGGTCCGTGTTGTAGCGCACGGCGCTCGCCACGAACTCGACGAACCCGCGCGTCTGCCGGTACTCGGCCTCCGCGGCACGCACGGCGGACGACGTGAGGTCCTCTGTCGTCGCGAACTCCACGAGCATGCGGTCCTGGGGCCGGAGCACGCGGGCGAGCCCGCTGAGGAAGCTCAGGTCGTCGTCGAAGTTGGCCACGGTGTTGCCGACGAGCGAGAACAGGATCGGCTCGTCCCCGACCAGCCGGTCGAGGACGAGCTGGAGCTCCTCGAGGTTGCCGTCCAGCGAGAGGTCGATCTGCAGGCCGAGCGAGCGGTCGAGCGGGAAGTGCGCGTCCCGTACGGCCCTCCGGGACCCGGTGCGGAGCATCTCCGCGCTCATGTCCACCGGCACGTAGAGCATCTGCGGGTGGGCCCGCCGCATGGCCTCCAGGAACATGCCGTCCTTGGCGCCCGTGCCGACACCGAGGCTCACCAGGTGCACGCACTCGTCGGTGACGAGCGGGGACAGGGTGCGCCACTGCCGGCGGAACATCTCGGTGCCCACCTTGATCACCATGTAGGTGGGGTCGTTGGAGGCGTTGAACCACGCGATGGTCGGGCCGATGCCCCAGTACGAGTAGCCCGACGGGACCCGCTTGCCGTCACCCGTGGTCGAGTGGCCGTCGTCGAGGTGCTGGGCGAGCGTGGCGAGCTTGTCGGACTGGTCCTCGCCGACCAGGGTCACCGACCAGCCGAAGTCGTCGCCCGCCAAGGTGCTGTCGATCCGGGAGATCGCTGAGTCGCCCACGCCGTCCCCTCATGCCGCTGTGCACACCGGTGCCCCAGGCTAGCGGTAGGGCACAGGCTGCGACATCAAACACACGCCCGATCCCGCGGCGCGAGGCGGGCATACCCTGGGAGGGTGTTCCCTCAAGCCCGCCCCACCACCTGGCAGCCCGAGCCCGTCGAGGTCGCCCGCACCACCGTGGACGACGCCGTCGAGGTGCTGGGCGGCCTGTCCCTCGCGGCGCTCACGGGCGCGGGGGTCTCGACCGACTCCGGCATCCCGGACTACCGCGGCCCCGACTCGCCGCCCCGCACCCCCATGACGTACCAGCAGTTCGTGGGCGACGAGGACTTCCGCCGGCACTACTGGGCGCGCAACCACGTGGGCTGGCGGTACGTGAACCGCACGCTGCCGAACGCCGGCCACCGTGCGCTCGTCCGGCTCGAGGAGAAGGGCGTGCTGGCCGGCATCATCACGCAGAACGTCGACCTGCTGCACGAGGACGCGGGCTCCCGCAACGTCATCGACCTGCACGGACGCTACGACCGCGTGATCTGCCTGACCTGCGGCCGCGTCATCTCGCGCAGCCACCTCGCCGAGCGCCTCGACGCCCTCAACCCGGGCTTCCTCGAGTCGGTGGGCGACGTCGCCGACATCGAGATCGCACCCGACGCCGACGCCGTCATCGAGTCGACGGCGCACTTCACGCCCGCCCCCTGCGAGTTCTGCGGCGGCGTGCTCAAGCCCGAGATCGTCTACTTCGGCGAGAACGTGCCGCGCGAGCGCGTCGAGCGGGCGTTCGCGATGGTCGACGGCGCGGACGCGCTGCTCGTGGCCGGGTCGTCGCTCACGGTGATGAGCGGCCTGCGGTTCGTGCGCCGCGCCGCCGAGGCGGGCAAGCCCGTCGTCATCGTCAACCGGGGCATCACCCGCGGCGACCGGTACGCGACCGTCAAGATCGACGCGGGCACGAGCGACGTGCTGACGGAGCTGGCCGACCGGCTCGGCTGAGCCCGGCTACCGGTCCGCCAGGTCCGTCACGGCGTGGTGGCCCGTCGGCGACAGCGTGACGACCCGCTCGCCGGGGTGCAGGCGCACGTCCTCGCGGTACAGCTCGGCGAGCTGGTCGGCGGCCTCGACGTCTCCGGCGTCGGCGGCGACGAGCAGGTAGGCGAGCTCGTCCGCCACCGCGTCGAGCTCGGTGTCGGACACGTCGGTGCCGACGAGGCCCGCCTCCTCGACCCAGCGTTCCGCCCCGCCCGGCAGGGCGTCGCGCACCAGGGGGTTGGCCAGGCGAGCGCCCCACAGGTCCCACAGCAGCAGCTCGTCGCGGTGCCGGTGGGCCACCTCGAGCAGCACGTAGTCGCGCACGAAGCTCCGGCCGCGCAGCACGGGGTGGTCCCTGCCGACGCCGAACGTGTCGGGGTCGGCCGCACCGGAGCGGATCGCGAGCCACGCCTCGGCCGCTGTCGGGAACGGCGACTCGGGGCCCGTGGGCATGTCGTGCACGTCGAACGAGAAGTCGGCCTGGCCCAGCTCCGGATCGAACCGCACCCAGCGGGTGCCGTCCCAGCGCTCGCCGACGACGTGGTCGGAGTTCCAGCCGGCCTCGAAGTAGCGGGCGAAGCCGATGCGGGTGCGGGCAGGGATGCCGTGGCTGCGCAGCACGCCGACGGTGAGCAGGGTGTGGTCCCGGCAGCACCCGGCGACCTGCTGGCCCGCTGTGCGCGGTCCGTCGAGCGGGGCGCGCAGCTCGGCGGCGTCGAGGATCGACGTCACCCAGCGCCGGTCGGGATCGGCCTTCTGGGCCTCCGTGAGCTGCTGGCCGTCCGCCCTGTAGTGGACGACCGTCGAGCAGGTGAACCGGTGCAGCTCCTCCGGCTCCGTGCTCAGCTCGGCGAGGAACCCGGCGTGGTTGCCGGGGTGCGAGTACGGGCTGTGGTCCGCGTAGTCGAAGAGTGTGGGTGCGGGCATCGATGTCCTCCCTGAGCGGTGTCGGCACACTACCCCGCCTGGGCAAACGCATGACAGCCCTGGCCGGCGCCTCAGCAGGGATGTGAAGAGTTGTCCAACAAACTGGTCAACTGTGTCCCACGTCACTACTCTGGTTGTGCAGCGACAGAGTTGCCCGCCCACGCCGGAGGAACCGACATGGTCGACAGGACAGTGCAGCAGCGCGTCAGACGCCGGCTCCGCCCGTTCGCCCGGGCGGTGTCCCGGGCCCGGCGGCGCCCTCCGGCCGGCGGCGAGCCGTCGTCCGCCCACCCGTTGCGCCGGCCCGCACCGACGGGGATCCTCTCCCTGCGCCTGGACCTCGCCACCAGCGGCGCCGACGACGCCGCGGCCGCGCTCGAGCGGGTGCTCGCGGCCCTGCGTCCCGGCGACCGGGTCTACCTGGTGAGCCCGGGCGTGCCCGAGCCGCGGCCGGACGACCGGCCCTTCACCATCTGGGCGTGAGCCGTGCCCGGCCTCGACGGGGCGGCGGGGCGGCACGTCGCCGTGATCCGCGCCGCGGTCGCCACCGTGACCTACGGGCTGCTGACCACCGCGTTCGTGCTCGGCGTGCTGTGGTTCGCGCTGCCCGCCGAGCCGCGCTGGGAGCCCGCCGTCAACTCCCTGACGCTCGTCGCGGGCATGACGGGCCTCGTCGTCGAACGGCTGAGCAGCGCCGCCGAGCGGCACACGCAGGTGCTCGCCGCCGTGCGGCGCGAGCTGGAGCGCAACCAGGCCGTGCTGGCTGGCAACGAGTTCGCGCGCACCGTGGACGACCGGCCCCGCGCCGTCTTCGCGCGGCTCGCGGCGTCGGCGGTCGACGCGGCGCTCGTCTCGGGCGCGCTCGACCGGCGCAGGGACGCGGCCCTCGTCACCGACCTGCACCGGTGGCGCGACACCGTGCAGGGGTTCAACCGGCGCCTCGACCTCACCGAGAACATGACGGTGCTGGAACGCCAGACGCCGGGGGAGCGCGAGATCTGGGACGCCGCGATGCGGCTGCCGAACGGGTACGTCGCCGCGACGCGTCAGCAGCTCGCCGACCTGCTGCGGGCGTTGCCGGCGCGGTGAGGTCAGGTGCGGCGCGAGTACGCGGCCGCCACGGTCCTCTCGGACTGCACGAGGTAGTCGTCGAGCTCCGCGGCCGCCGCCGCACTGTCCCCGGCGAGGGTCAGCTCGAGGATGCGGGCGTTGCGCTCCACGTACGGCGCGTGCAGGTACTCCGGGTTGGCGAGCAGCCCGAACGCGAGCCGCAGCTCGGCCGAGACCGTCGCGTACAGGCGGTCGAGGTGCGCGCTGTCGCACAGGGCCACGATGCCGCGGTGGAACTCCATGTTCGCCGTGCCCGCCGCGGGCCAGTCCTGCGCCTCGCGGGCGCGCACGGCCGTCTGCACCGCGTCCCGCATGATCTCGGTCGCCGGGTGACCGGGGAGCGCGCCGCCGAGGGCCTGCACCTCGATCATGCGGCGCACGCGGTAGATGTCCAGGATCGAGGCGAGCGTCGGGACGGCGACCATCACCCCGGCGTGCGGACGCCGCACCAGCAGGTTCTCGTGCGTGAGCACGCGGAAGGCCTCGCGGAGCGTGTTGCGGGAGACGTCGAGCTCCTCGGCGACCGCCTTCTCCGACAGCCGGTCGCCCGGCCGGGACGTGCCGGTGATGATCCACGTGCGGATCGCGGCCGCCGTGCGCTCGACGAGGTCGCCGGCCTTGCCCTCGTGCTCGGGCAGGTCGGCCGTAGCCGGGTCGTCCCCGAGCTCGGGGAGGGGCTCTGCGTCAGCGGTCGTCGCCATGTCACCACTCTACGGTCGTGCTCTACGGTCCGGTGGTCACCGCCGGACGGAGCCCGCGGCGTGGTGGGACAACTTCACCCCGCGGGGCTCCTGCCGTGGGGCTGTGCCGCCGATTCGTGGAACGGGGCCTCGACCAGGTATCCTGCTACGGCCCGCTGCTGATGTGGTGGGCGAAGGTAGCGTGTCCGAGCGGCCTAAGGAGCACGCCTCGAAAGCGTGTGTGGGTGCAAGTCCACCGTGGGTTCAAATCCCACCGCTACCGCACAAGAAACACCGAGAACGGCCCCTGACCTGCGCAAACATCGGTCGGGGGCCGTTGTCGTACCCCCGGATCCATCACTTACCCATGACATTGGCGTTCCCGCGGTCCGCGTCAGGCTGAGTGACGAGCAGGTCCAGCACCACCCGGACGTCCGGCGCGACGTGCGTCCGCTTCACGTAGTGCCGCAGCGTGGTCGCCTCCGTCGAGTGCCCGAGCTGAGCCGCCGCCGTCTTGGTGTCGAGCTCGGCGTCCAGCAGCGACGCGACCGTACGGCGGAAGTCGTGCGGCCGCACCGTCACCCCCGTGCCCTCCAGAGCCTCCCGCAGCTGCTCCCGCACACGGCTCGGAGAACGGGGCGTGCCCCGCGTCGAGGGAAACACCAGACGGTCCGGGCCGCCGTCCAGCCCGAGGTCCAGAGCCTCCCGCAGCGCCACCACCACGAACGGCGGGAGTGTCACAGTCCGGCGCGACGAGTCCGACTTGGGCTTGGCCTGCCGCACGAGCTGACGACGAGCCGGCTCACCCTCCGCAGCCGGCCGCACCGCGACGCGCACCACCGTCCCGTGCACCGTCAGCGTCGGAGCGTCACCGTCGAGCTGGAGGTCGTCCTCCCGCAACGCCAGGCACTCACCGATCCGCAGCCCCGTCCCCAGCATCGTGTCCACGATCTGCGGCAGCAGCGTGATGTTCCGGACGCCCCTCTTGGCCGGCCGGTCCTCCCACTCCCGCACCGCCTTCCGCAGCACCGGAATCTGGTCCAGCGCCAGAGTCCGAATCTCACGAGGCCCCCGCGACCGACGAACCGGAGCCGCATCCCGCACCGGGTTCACCGAGACCGCGCCGTAGCGCACGCACATCGCCATCACCTGCGTCAGGATGTTGCGCGACTGCCGCGCGACGTCGTGCTTGCCCTGGAGACTGATCCCCGCCAGCAGCCGGTTCACGACCACCGGAGTCACCTCACGCACCCGCAGGTTCCCCAGCGCCGGCCGCAGATGCGTCCGCAGATTGCTCCCGTACGTGTCGAACGACTGGAGAGTCAGCTCACCCTCCAGCTGACGCTCCCGCCACCACTCATCGAACGCGACGTTCATCCGCGTCTCAGCCGTGATCGCCACAACACCCCCGGTCTGGCCGGCGGACATCTCGTGCAGCTTGTCCAGCAGCGCAGCCTCCGCCTGGGTCGCCGTCGGACCATTCGCCTCGACCAGCCGGCGCACACCCGCGTAGTCCCGGTAGTAGGCGCGCGCACGCCACTGCCGAGGACCACGCTGCGTACTCGTGATCCGTCCCCACCGCCCCGGAGGCAGCGCAGCACGAGGCATCAGCCGGCCCTCCGCGCGTCGTCGTCGGCCACGCTGTCCAGCCACGCCTCCACGTCGTCCGGCCGGTAGCGCAGGCGAGACCCCACACGCAGCACCCGAGGCCCACCGCCACGGCTCGACCAGCCGTAGACACAGTGCAGCGTCACACCCAGGTACGCCGCCAGATCCTCCGGCGTCATCAGCGTCCGCCGCGTCGTCGTCTTCGCATCCATCGTCCTGCTCCTTCCACATCCACCGCGTCGTGCTCGTTGGTCAGGCCGGCTGGCCCGGTCGGTTCTGTGCCGCCTTCCACTGCGCGTACTCGCGTGCTCGAGCTGCGGCAGCCTCGGCTAGCTCCTTCTCGCCGTTGGTCGACCAGCCGGTGCCGGCGTAGGTCCAGGACCCCTGCACGACGAGGGTGGTTTCTTCGTCGTCGGCCAGGAGCCGGCGTTCCAGGTCGGTCACGTCCAGGGGTTGCCCGTCGCGTTCGGCTTGGGCCTTGAGACGCGCGTACCGAGCCCTGGCGGCGCGCAGGCGGCCGAGGGTGACCGAGTAGCGGCGGGACTTGGTGGAGAAGTGGCCGCGGAAGCCGAGCATGTGTGCCCACTTGGCCAGCAGCCGGTACGGCGAGTCGATGCAGGTCCCGCACACGCACCCGTCCTCGTCTTCCTCCGGCTCGTACCCGTCTGGCCGGCAGGCGGTGGCGGCACGGTCCGCGAGGCGCCGGCACTCCCTGGTCAGCCGGGCCAGGTGCGGGCGGGGTGAGGCGGGGTCGACGTTGGTGGACTTGGTGGCGTACTTGGCCAGGTAGCCGGCCACCTGCTCGGGGACGAGGGTGTCGGAGGTGCGCGCATCCTCAACGTCTGAGTGAGCCGCCGTTCCCGGTAGGCCGGTGCGCACGGTCCGCACGTCGAGCTGGGTCCCGAAGGCCAGCACGCGCGGCACGTCTGCACCGTCGACCGGAGGAACATCGAGCCGGACCCCGCGTGCGGCCTGTTCGATGAGGCCGGCGAGGGTGGTCCCGTCGACGGGGGCGGGGGAGCCGGGTCCGTCGGGGCCGTCGAGGCGGATGAGGGCGTGGAAGTGCACCAGCCCGCGTGCCTGGTACTCGGCGACCTTCGCGTACTGCACCGAGCACACGTCGCGCAGCTGCGAGTCGGTCAGGCCGAGGTAGCTGGCCAGGGCCCGGCGAAGGGCGATGGTGAACCGCCGCCAGAGTTCGGGGGCGTGCCACTGCCAGACGACGGCGGTGGTGAAGTCGTAGCAGTCCCAGCACAGGGGCGAGCCCACGATCGGGTCGGTGTCGGTGTGCACGCGCATGCAGGACATGGACCGCCCGTGGGGGCAGGTCTTGGTGCGGTCGTAGGGACGGCAGGTGCCACCGGCCTTGTGCCCGTTCTTCGGCCGGGTCCCGTGCACGTGCCCGAACGAGGGCGCGGTCAGGGTCGCGAACACCAGGGGGTTCTGAGCGACGGTCTCGGGGACGGTCTTGCCGCCCAGGAGGCCGGAGCGGATCATCGCGAAGGTGTCGCGGGCGTAGATGCGGGAGCAGGCGGGGCAGACGTCGGCGCGCCGGTTGCCGCAGGGGCGGTAGAGCTGCCCCATGGGTGCGTCGGCGCCGTGGTACTCGGAGACGACCACGCCGGTGGTGGTGTCGATGGTCATGGAGGACCCGTTGAGGCGGATCGGGTGGGAGCAGAACCCGACCGCGGCGGCGGTTTCGGCGAAGGCGTCCAGGGCGGTGCGGAAGGTGCGGCCCCGGGCAGCCTGAGCAGCGAACGTCAGGGTGCCCGGGGACACGTCCAGTGGAGCGTGCTCCCCGAACCCGGGGAACGTGTCGAGCTGCGTCATGCCGCGACCTCGAACGGCAGCATCCCCTGCACAGGTTCAGCCGGGGCGTTGCGGTCAGACCCGGCCCAGAACCCAGCGGTCGTCTCGACGGTCGAGGCTTCCCACGAGCACAGCGCCAGCACGGGGCAGCCGGCGCACACCGTGGCCATGCGGCGTCGAGCAGCAGGCGAGGGCGCGTCGTCGATCCACGGCAGAGCGCTGTTCTTGGGGCGGGCGCAGGCGGCGTCGCGCATCTGGTCGGCGGAGGCGATCATGCGTCCACCCCTGCCATGTTCATCCCCAGGTCCAGGGCGTCCTGGGTGACCGGGGTCAGCCGGCCCAACCGTGGACGACGAACAGCCGGCGCAACAGCAGGAGCAGGTGCCGGTGTCGGAACCGGGGCCGGCGTGGGAACCGAAGCGGGCGCCGGCAGCTCGGCAGCGGCGGGCGCGGGCGTCAGCTCAGGAGCAGGCTCCGGGGCAGGCTCGGCGGCAACCTCAGGCTCCGGGGCGGTAGCGGTAGCCGGCGAGGGGCCGTCAGCCACGACCAGGAGCGCGAGGGCGTGGGTCGAGGTCAGCACCGACAGCGGTGCGAGGGCGACCAGGACGACGCCGACGATGGTGCGCAGCTGCGGGCCCACGTCGTAGGCGTGTGCGGCGTTGGCGCCGATGGACACCACGGTGAACAGCAGCATCAGCGTCCACGCCCACGCACCGGAACGGCCACGGGACCGGAGCACGAGCGCGACGAGTCCGTAGACGAGCACCGAGGCATCGATGACCACCGGCACGAGGAACGCCAGCCCCTCGGGCACCCGACCCCACAGGGCAGCGTCGCGCAGCGAGGCGAACGACAGCGCGAACGAGGCCAGCGCGACGGCGGCGGTGGTGATGACGGTGACGATCAGCACCGGGCGAGAGTCCGCGGCGATCCTGGCCACCGGTGCAGGGGCGGTCATGACGGGGCCCCCTCACCAGTCGAGTCTGTCGACGTCGAGGCCGTCGAGGTGGTCGAGCGCGGGGCACGAGGCTTGCGCGGGGACCGCTTGCGGACTCGGGCGGGCTTCTCGTCGGTGCCGTCGAGCTCGTTGGTGGGCTTGTCGAGGTTGTCCACCACGGACAGCCGGCCTCCGGCAGCAGCCCAGGCGTTGGCGGCGTCCATCCCGTCACGAGGGGCCGGCGCAGCGTGCGTGGCTGGGGCGGCGTACCGGGTCGCGGTCTGGCGGATCAGGTCGTCAGGCCAGTAGGCGAACCGGACCATGACCGGTGCCCCGTCCTCGCGCACGAGGTATCCGGTGCCGGGGTCGGAGCGCGAGATCTCGTGCGCCGGTGCCTGCAACGCGGCCGGGCCGAGCACCATGTCGGCCTCGACGTCGGAGTCCAGCCGCAGGGCGACCTTCTGGGAGTACAGGTTGCGCTGCCCCACAGCCTCCTGACGCGGGTTCTGCACACACGACATGACCACCACCCCCAGCGCCCGGCCCTGGGTGAGGATCTTGGACATCAGCCGGTCGGCCTCACGGCGGACCTCGAACTCGGCGTAGGCCATCAGGTCAGCCAACTCATCGATGACCAGCAGGTGCAGCGGCTCAGCCGGCGTCGGGACGTGCAGGCGGGAGACGCCGCGCATGGCGGCCTTGCGCTGGTCGATCACGGCCAGCAGCTCTTGCAGGACGCGCACGGCGGTCTCGGAGTCGTAGGCGACCTGACCGAACAGGGCACGCCCCATCTCCAACTCCACCCCGCCCTTGAGGTCCAGCCCCCACAACCGAACCGTGCCCTCGTGGACCGCCGGGGCCAGGCCACCGACGACCGACCAGAGGACCGAGCCCTTGCCGGCGCCGGTGGCACCCACCACGAGGGTGTGCCGGCCACGGACGACCAGTTCGGCCACGTGCCCCGTGCGGGTGACCCCCACGGGCAGGGCGTCAGGGTTGGCGCCCTCGGGGACCGGCAGGGTCGCCGTGATCGGCGCGATGCGGTAGGTCGTGAACAACGCCAGGTCCAGGACCCCGGGCTTGACGGGCATGACCTCGAACCCATGCGCCCGGTAGGCCGAGGCGACAGCCGGTGCGGCACGGTGCAGGCTCTCGGGCGTCTGGCCGCTGAACGTCTCGATCCGCAGCACCACGGCGCCGGGACGGTGGTGCACGTGCCGCAGCCGGGAGATGACCACGGCCCCGTCCGGACGCCGCGTGGACAGGTTGCATGCCTCTGCGACGGCGGGCCAGTTGCGGGCGATCGCCCGAGCATGCCGGCGACGCTTGTACGTAGCCGGCGCGACCGCAGCGAACAGGCCCACGGCCAGGCCCGGGGACCAGAACACCAGCAGCGCCAGAACAGGCCCCGTGATCCGGTCCCCGGGAACCTCCGCGAGGGTGAGCAGCCCCCACCAGGACACCGCGATCACGGCACCCAAGATGACGGCCAGGTAGTGCTTGGCCGCCCACAGCGCGAAGGCGCGGGTGAACATCCAGTCCCGGTACGCGATCCAGGCCAGGGCGCGCCAGGTCTTGCCCTGCCAGCCGGCGTGCCCCACCGTCGCCCCGTGAAGCCGGGCACGAGCCACAGCGACGCGGGCATCCAGCCGAGCGCGCAGACTCTCCATGGTCCAGGTGGTCGTCGTGGTGGTCATCGTCTTGCCTCCCTGTCACGGCCGCTGCGGTCGAGTTCGGTGAGCGCGTCGTCCAGTTGGTCGCGCGTGTGGTTGACGGCGTCCAGGAACTCCCACATGCCGTTGCACGCACGCACGAGGTGCTCGTACAGGTCCGGTAGGCCGGCCTTGTCGAATTCGTTGATCGCCGGGACGTTGGTGCTCAAGGCGGCGTCCTCGATGACCGGCCTGATCGCCTCAACCCACCGCAGTTGGGTCTCCAGTTCGAGGCGAGTCCTCCCACGCTTGAACAGGCGCATCAGTTCGCTCCCTTCGAGTCGATCTCGTCGCCGATTCGCAGCCAGGCGTCATGCGCCGCCCCGTTCGCCCTCTCGATCGCGCGTGCGACACCGTCCAGTGCGTCGGCCAGACCCTCCAGGCCGGCCTCAAAGGCCCACTCCTGCATCCGCCACACCGTGCCGTGAGCGGCCGTCAGGTCGTTACCCATCGCGTTGAGAAGGCCCGGGTAGTCCTCCTTGGTGATCTGCCGGTTGAACATCACTGCCCCTCGCTCTCTGCGGCCAGGCGCCGGCCCACGTCCTCCCGAGCACCCCGGATCCGGGCCGCCACGGTGCGCAGCTCTTCCAGGGCCGGGTCGTGGGCGTTGGTGTACTTGCCCAGGTCCTCCAGCGGCCCGACCGCGTTGCCCACGTTCTGGTCAGCCTCCGCCAACCGCCACGCCGCGTTCTCCAACGCCGCCACAGCCCGCTTGTTCACCTGTCGGGTCGTCTCATCCAGTGCCATCACTTCGTTCCCTTCTTGTTTCCGACCCAGCGGCCGGCCTCGTCGTAGACGTCGGGCCGTTCGGCCCGGTGCGCGGCACGAGCAGCACCGCGAATCTCCGCATGCAGATCCGTCGCCCGCGCACACAGCGCCTGTGCCTTGTCCGCAGCGCCGAGCACGCCGGCCCGATCCAGCACCCGGGCGGCACCCTCCAGACCACCCACCGCGTCGGTCAGGTAGTCCGCAGCCGTGGCCAGGGACTCCGCGCGGGTCATCACGCGGCCTCGGTCAGCTGGTAGGGGACCGGGACGTCGAGCTGGTCGAGGTCACCGGCCCGCACCGGGAAGGCCCGCACCGGGCGAACCTGACCAGCCAGCGAGCAGTACACGCTGATCTGCACGTTCGGCCACGACCCGCCCGACCACACGGTGAACCCCTCAGAGGTCTCCGAGGCGGGGTAGTCGCTCACCCGACCCAGCCGCAGCAACCGGGACAGGTGCTCGGCATCGGCCTGACACTCCACCCAGACACACACCGCACCCGTGCCCGACGAGACGGTCACATAGCTGGACCGGTCGTTGACCAGACCCGCCACCTCAACCGCCACCGCCAACAGCTCGGTGACCGACGGGGAGGGGGCGCCAGCCGCAGCACCGGCCACCCCCACCGGCTGGCCGGTCATCAGGCGGCCGCCTTGCCAGCGTCAGGACGCGCCGCCGTGGGCACGTCGGCCTTGCCCGGCTCGCACAGGTCGTCCGCCTTGTACGACCACGCCAGGCGCGGCCGGGACCCGTTGTCGTCTACGTACGGCAGAGCCGTCAGACCCACGAACTCCACCGGCGTCCACGGGAACGGCGTCTTGTTCGCCGGCGGCACCGGCTGGTGCGCCGCAGCGATCTTCACCGTCACCGCGGTGTCCTTCTTGCCCGCCTCCTCGTCCGCGTCCAGGACCACCACCTGCCACAAGAGCAGACCCGTGTCCTTGTCCCGCTGCTGCGGACGCGAACCGTCCTCCCGCTTCGGAGCCTGGAAGTCCACCACCGGCTCCACCTCACCCTTCAGGAACGCCCCCTTCGGGAACACGTCCTGGTGAGCCACCGCAAACCGTCGCTGCATCGCCATCTCGTCATCTCCTTGATCATCGTGGCTAGGTTGGCTAGCCAGGTGCGATGAACAAGAGATTGCACCAGCCTGGCTAGCCATGTCAACCCCTAGTGCCGAACTTGGTTAGCTCGGTTGGCCAGGTCGCTACGCTTGGAGCATGGAACTCGAACTCGACCCGGACGACCCGCGGCCCCCGTACCAGCAGGTAGCGGCGGCACTCCGCGCCGCGATCCTCGGGCGCAAGTTCCAGCCTGGAGAGCGCCTGCCCTCGCAGAACGAGCTAGCCGGCATGTTCGGCGTCGCTCGCATGACCGTGCAGCAGGCACTACGCATCGTGCGCGACGAGGGCCTTACGGTCTCTCGGCAGGGGAGCGGGATCTTCGTGCGCGAGCGTGCCGCGCGCCCAGCCGGCCTGCGACCCCACATCGAGCGCATCTTCGAAGCCGAGAGCGTCACCATCGACTTCGTCGGCTACACCTCCGAGACCCTGGCCGGCCTGCTCACCGAACCGCTCGACAAGATCCGCAGCGGCCGGCTCACCCCCCGCGAAATCCGCATCCGAATCCTCCTGCCCGACATGACGCGCCCCATCGCGCTACCCGTCGCGGTCTCCGGCGACGAGACCGCCAGCGCCCAGGCGCGCGAGCGAATGGCCGGCATCGGCGCCCGCCACCTCGCCACCATCCACGACAGCGTCGAAGAGCTGCAAGACCTCGGCCTCGTCCACAGCGCCATCGTCGAATCCCGCGTCCACGGATCAGCACCGCTGTTCAAGGCCTACATCCTCAGCGGCACCGACGTCTTCTTCGGGTTCTACCCCGTGCGCGAACACGAAGTCAGGATCGGAGACGACCGGCTCGCGACCTACGACTCACTCGGCCGCGACTCCGAACTGTTCCACTACACCGACGACGGCGACCCCGAATCACCCGGATCCCAGTTCGTCGCCCAGGCTCAACTCTGGTTCGACAGCATCTGGGACACCATCGCCACCAAGGCCAACCCGTGAGCCGCGCCGCCGAGCTGCTCAACGCAGCCCAAGCCGTACTCCTCGACTTCGACGGCCCGGTCACCCCGCTTATGCCAGCACCGGCCAATCTCGAAGCTGCGGACTCGGCACGGTCGCCCCTGCGTGCGCGTGGTGTGATCCTCGGCAGCGACATCGGTACGACAAGTGATCACCTCGCGGTCCTTCGCTGGACGGCCGAGAACGCGCCCGAGGCGCTGCCCGAGGTGGAGAAGAGGTGCGACGAGGCCGAGATCGCATCGGTGCGCCAAGCGAAGCCAACGCGGGGAGCAGCCGAACTCTTGGTCGCATGCCATCGGACCGGAAAGCCCGTGGTCATCGTCAGCAACAACACTGAACGCGCGATCCGGGCCTATCTCGACCGCTGGTTGTTGTCACCGTACGTAACCGCCGTAGTCGGACGGCCCATCGGTCGACCTGACCTCATGAAGCCCAACACCCACACCGTGGACCAGGCCCTGCACTTGCTTGGTGTCGATGCTGAGCAAGCCGTGTTCATCGGTGACTCCGTCTCCGACGTCGAAGTCTCGCAGCGCGTCGGAACTCGGTGCATTGGCTACGCCAAGACTCCGCGTCGTGGTACCGAATTGCGCGTCGCCGGGGCCGACGCCGTCACGGACGACATGTCGACATTTCAGTAGGCGAAACGCATCACCCGCCGTTCACCCGCCACTTTCACGGCATCACGTCCAGTCCCGGGAATAGCGTCGAGCACGCACGAAGACGTGTGAGCCGATGACCTAGGAGGTCGCGCTATGCCGAACTACTGCGTGAACAGCAACGCTCAGCCAAACGGGGACTACGAAGTGCACGACCTGGCGTCAACCAAGGGGTGCCTCCCGAGGCCGGTCAACCGAATCAACCTTGGCTACTTCGCGTCGTGCAGCGGCGCAGTCGCCGCGGCCAAGGGGCGGGGCTACAGGACGGCTAACGGCTGCGCCCATTGTGCGCCTGCCTGCCACACTCGCTGAGCACGGCACTGTCAGCGGCTGGTCTGCTGGTTGAGCAAAGCAGCCCGTGAGGAGTTTCTTTACTGGCTCAAGGCGCCGCTGCGCGGCGCGGGCCTGTGCCTCCGGGGGCCCGCGCTACGGGGCCCCGCCGCTCCGGGCGCTTCGCGCCCTGCGCGCACCCCTCCGCGCACCCCGTCGGCTACGGCCCGACACAACACGAGAGACGGCCCCGACTCCAGTAGTCGAGACCGTCTCTCGTCATGCAGCTCGATGCCTCCGGCGGGCACCTGCGGGAATCAAGAGGAACGAGGGGACCGCGGCGTCCCTGCCCCTCCGTCACCCGTCGGCTTCACCGGGACCCTGACACCGAACCCGTCGCCGGCGCAACAGGTCCCGCCGGCTACCCGAACCACCCCACCGACACGTGACGGGCGGGACCTGTTGCACCGACGACAGAACCGATGTCCGAGACGCGTCCCGCGCCAACGGATGACGGAGGAACAGGGACACCGAGCCGGGAGCATGGCCGGGTCACAGACCCGCGCGGGCGCCATGACTTACACATCACTTTGAGGTCCGTCCCCGGCCGATCCAGGCTGACGCGGTGCAAGTCGATTCAGGTAAACGCGCAGGTCAACGGGGTAGTAGTCCAATGACGCATTACGTGGAACAAAGCGCTGTGCTGAGCCCACCGCTACCGCACAAGAAACACCAACAACGGCCCCTGACCTGCGTGAACGCCGGTCGGGGGCCGTTGTCGTACCCCCGTGCGGCTCACGACCCGTCGAACAGAACCCGGCCGACCAGGCGAAAGAGCCAGACCACGCCGCGGACGATGTTGCCGATCAGGCTGACCAGGTCCAGGAGCTCGATCACTCGCGCGACACCGCGGCCGAGGGCGCGGAACGGTCGTCCGGCCTGGTACCAGAAGCCTCGCCTCGGGGCATCGGTGCTCGTCACGGCACGTTCCCCGCAACGCCCTCCACCAGCATCCGCACCAGCTCGTCCCCGCTCACCTGCCACTTGTCCTCCGACAGGTGGCCGCTGAGCTCCAGGCCGGCGATCCCGTGCGCGCCCGACATCAGCAGAGCGCCGTAGCGGAGCGCGTCCTGCTCGCCCACGGCGTCGGTGACGAGGGCGAGGAACTGCTCCTCCACGCGGCTCGCGGCCGCCGCGGACTCGGGGTCGTCGGCCGGCGTGCCGAACATCAGGGCGTAGCGGTGCGGATGGCGTCGGCCCAGCTCGACGAGGGCCAGCAGCGCCTGCTCCAGCCGTTCGCGGGGCTCGCGCCCGTCGTCCTCCCGTAGCCGTCGCACGTCGTCCGCGAGCGCGTCCCAGGTGTCGATGGCGAGTCGGGTGAGCAGGTGCTCCTTGTGGGTGAAGTGCCCGTAGGGGGCGCCGCGCGACACGCCCGCGCGGGCACCGACGGCGCGGAGCGTCACGGCGTCTGGGCCGCCCTCGTCGAGCAGTTCCGTCGCGGCACGGACCAGGGCGCGCCGGGTGGCGGCAGCGGTCTCGGCTCGGGTTCCCACGCGACCAGCCTACTTGACACTGTCACATGAAAGGCGCACCGTAGTTCGTATGACAACGTCACACGAAATCCTCCGCCTGCTCGACCTCGAGGAGATCAGGGCCGTCCAGCTCCGCTACGCCACGGGCACCGACTCCCGCGACTGGGAGCTGTTCCGCACCTGCTTCACCGACGAGGTGGACGTCGACTTCAGCGCGGGGTTCGGCCAGCCCGCCGTGCGCCTCGACGCTGACGACTGGGTCGCCATGACGGCGCCGCGGATGGAGTCGTTCGCGGCGACGCAGCACATGATCACCAATCACGTCATCACCTTCGACGACGACGATCACGCCACGGGCGTCGCCTACGTCCGAGCCAGCCACCACCTCCCGAACAGCACGGGCGACAGCGACCAGACGGTCTACGGCTACTACACCAACCGGTTCGAGCGGACGCCGGACGGCTGGCGGATCGCGGCCCTTCGGCTGACGGCCCGGTGGATGACGGGAAACTTCGGCATCTTCCAGGCGGCGCTCGCGGGGTGATCCGGCCTCACACCACCGGACGCAGCTCGTCCCACAGCTCTCGTGCCCTCTTCCTGACCCGAAGCACACCGTCGGCGTCGTTGTACGCCGCGTAGGGCGGCCACACGGAGACATAGGTCGCCAGCTCCTCCAGCAGGACTGCCCGGCGGAGCGCGCCGGCGTCGACCTGACGTCGGGCCGCGTAGGCATCCAGGAGAGCCGGCGGGATCCGGACGCCGTCCGGCGTCACCCGGACGCTGAGAAAGGCCAGGTCGCTGGACGCTCGCCCGACACCCGAGGACTGCCAGTCACAGAAGGCGACGCCGCCGCCTGGCCGGAGCACGACGTTGTCCGTGTGACAGTCGCCATGGACGAACACCGCCGGCTGCGCGTCCAGCCGCCGCCGGATGGCGTCCTGCCGCGCGAGCAGGTCGTCCACGTCGGGCAGCGACGAGCTCCAGAACGCACGGGCCTGCTCGTCGTCGACGCCCTGCAACGGCTCCGGCCGGGTCCTCGTGCCGGCGGGACGGGGCATCGAGTGCAGGGCGGCGAGCGCCCCGCCCAGCGCGGCCCAGTCGGATGCGGACCACGCCGACGCCGGGCGAGCGGATCCGACGTCCGACAGGAGGAGGGCTGTGCCGGCGGAGAGGGAGGCGGCGCCGAGGAGGCGCGGCGTGACGACGGGGACGTCCGCGGCGAGGTGGCGATAGAACCTCAGCTCGCGCTCGGCGCTCGCGGACCGCCCCGGGGTGACCTTGAGGTACGCGCGCTCGCCAGCGGCCGTCCGTACCGGGTGCACCCCGGCCCCGGACCGGGTGTCGAGCACGCCGGCACGAGCCTCAGGGACGGCCTGGAAGGCCGCCAGCCCCTCGCTCAGCATCTCGTCCACGTCGGTACCTTCGCTCCAGGCACCCGCAGGTGCCGATCGGGGGCCGCGCTCACGACCTCGGCCCCGCCCCCGCGACCAGCTCCTCCACCGCCCGCCGCGTGCGCACGTGGTGGAACGTCAGGTGCGCGTACGCCGGGTCCCGCATCGCCGCCCCGTACCGCTCCGGGTGCTTGCGCAGCTCCGACCAGGACCACCGGACGATCGAGTCCTTCACCCAGGGCATCAGCACGTCGCGCCAGGGCTGGCGGTTGCCCGTGCCCGGCCAGAGCTCCTCCTGGGTCGCCGCCAGCCGGAACGACCGCCGGTACACCCGCGCGAGCACCAGGGGGCGCGGCGGGTCCACCCACACCACGGTGTCGGCGCGCGCCCAGACCAGCGGCCGCAACGCGGAGTAGTTGCCGTCCACGACCCAGCGCTCGCCGGAGACGGCCTGGAGCGCGTCGGCCTCGAGGTCGGCGGGCGAGCGCGGCGTCCAGCCCGGGCCCCAGTGCAGCGCGTCGAGCTCGACGTGCGGGGCGCCGAGGCGCTCGGCGAGACGGCGCGCGAGCGTCGACTTGCCCGACCCGGACGCTCCGACCACCGACACCCTGTGCACCGCGCGAACCTAGCCGACGCGCGCACCGTCCCGCCAGCGCTCGCACATCCTGGCCCCGCGGCGCAAGAGGGCGTGGCCTCCGCTCGTGGAATCATCCGAAAAAAACTGGGTTGACCTGCATCGTTGTCTTGCGCTGCGTGCCTCGCATGGGCTGGACTGGTGCCGCGCCCACCGGCGTGCACCCCCTGCGTCATCGAACGAGCCCACCCACCCGTCCGGCAGCTCAGAAGGAGAAAACGATGTCCGACACCGCGGCGACCCGCGAGGAACGATTCGCGTCCGGCATGGCCGTGCTCGACGCCATGCACGACGCCTCCGGTCACGGCGTGATCGAGTCCCTGGCCGACATCGCTCCGGAGCTCGGGCACCAGATCGTCGCGTGGGGGTACGGGGACATCCTGTCCCGGCCCGGCCTCGACCCCCAGCAGCGCGAGCTGGTGACGCTCGGGCTGCTCACCGCGATGGGCGGCGCCGAGGCGCAGCTCGAGGTGCACATCGCCGCGTCGCTCAACGTCGGCCTCACGCCGGAGCAGATCATCGAGGTCTTCCTGCAGAGCTCCGTCTACTGCGGGTTCCCGCGCGCCCTCAACGCGGTCGGGGCCGCCCGGAGGGTGTTCGCCGAGCACGGCCTGCTGCCGCTGCCCGAGGCCTGACCTACAGGAACGACACCCCGGTCAGCTCCTGCGCCACCGCCCACAGCCGTCGGCCGACGGCGGGGTCGGTCGCCTCGGCGCTCGCGTGCACCTCGCCGAGGCGACCACGACGCTCCTGGAACCCGTCCGGCCCGAAGAACTGGCCGCCCCGGACCTCCGCACCCGTCGCGGCGTAGAGCTGCGGGAGCGCGCCCTGCTCGACAGGCTGGGTCGTGCTCAGGAACAGCCTGCCGAGCGCCTGGAGCACACGGCCGCGGGTCGTCCAGGCGCGGGGCGTCAGGTTGGTGCGGGACAGGCCGGGGTGGGCGAGCACGCTGAGCACGGGGCGGAGCCGCCGGTCGAGCTCGTAGCCGAACACGGTGTTCGCGAGCTTCGACGCCCCGTAGGCCGGCGACGCCCGGAAGGAGCGCTCCGCCATGAGGTCGTCGAAGTCGAGGTGCGCCTTCTTGTGGGCGATCGAGCTGAGCGTGACCACGCGTGGGCCGTCACCGCGCTCCACCGCCGGCAGCAGCAGGCCCGTGAGCGTGAAGTGACCGAGC
The DNA here is from genome assembly GCF_013004695.1 of Promicromonospora citrea. Lineage (GTDB taxonomy): Bacteria > Actinomycetota > Actinomycetes > Actinomycetales > Cellulomonadaceae > Promicromonospora > Promicromonospora citrea. The sequence goes on along the minus strand of NZ_JABEMG010000069.1, from coordinate 1,401 downwards.
ATGTTCGTGCCCAGGTGCAGCTCGAACCCGTCCGTGGTGGTCTGCCGGTCCGAGAGCAGCACGAGGCCCGCGTTGTTGACCAGCAGGTCGATGGCCGGATGGTCGGCGGTGAGCTCCGCGGCGAACCGGCGCACCGAGGCGAGCGAGCCGAGGTCGAGCGCGCGGACCTCGGGCGCCGCGCCGGGCACCTCGCGCGCGATGTCGCGAGCGGCGGCCTCGCCCGCCAGGCGGCCTCCCTGGTCGGGGATGTCATGGGCGGTCCAGGCGGACAGAGGAGCGGAGATCGTGTGCGTCATGTCGTGGACGCTAGGCGGGACCGCCGCGGCCACACGCGTCCTCGCCTCCCTCGGACTGCCAGGACCACCCTGACGCCGGGCCCGCGGCGCACCCTGGACCGTATGGAGACGGACAGGTCCTTCGCCCGCGAGCTCGGCGACTTCCTGCGCTCGCGGCGCGAGCGCGTCACCCCGGAGGACCTCGGCCTCGTGCCGGGAGCCCGGCGCAAGGTCGCGGGCCTGCGTCGCGAGGAGCTCGCCCTGCTCGCGGGGCTCAGCGCCGACTACTACCAGCGGTTGGAGCAGGGCCGGAACGTGCGCCCGTCGGACGCCGTGCCCGATGCGATCGCGGACGCCCTCGGCCTGGACGACACCGACCGGCGTCATCTGTTCATGCTCGGCCGGGCCACCCGCCTGCCCGAGTCACCCGTGCGCCACCGTCGTGACGAGGTGCCGGCGAGCACCGCGCGGCTGCTCCCGCTGATGGGCGTGCCCGCCGTGGTGCTGAGCAGGCACCTCGACGTGCTGGCGTGGAACGACCTCGCGGTCGCTCTGCTCGCGGACCCGGAGGACTACCCGCCCGGCGAGCGCAACTTCCTCCTGGCCATGCTCGGCGAGGGCGGCTTCGCCGAGCGCTGCACGAGCTGGGAGGCGATAGCGCTCGACTACATCGGCATGCTGCGCGCCGCCGTCGCGGCCGACCCGACGCACCCGCGAGCTGTCGAGGTGGTGGGCGAGCTGAGCATCCGCAGCCCGGAGTTCCGGCGGCTGTGGGCGACGCACGAGGTGCGGGAGAGCGTGCACGGTGCCAGCGTGGTGCAGCACCCGCAGGTCGGGCACGTCGCGCTGGAGTGGGACGCCTACCCGCTGCCGGGCAGCCCGGGGCCCGTCATGGTGGTCTGCACACCGCAGGACGACACCGCCCACGACCAGCTCCGCCTGCTCGCCGCGCTCCCGGTCACCGGCAGGGACTGACCGGGCGGGCTCGGCTCACCGGTGCTCCGGCCTGCGGGTGTGCAGCGCGAGCATCGCCTCGCCGGTCGCGCTCCACGGGAAGAGCTCCGCGCGGGCCCGCGCCTCCTTGCGCCGCGCGTCCTCCTCGCGGTCGAGCACCTCGTGGAGCGCG